>NZ_MWQI01000011.1 GCF_002210345.1 Fibrobacter sp. UWB4
TCATCGCTCCGATCGCCATGGAAAAGCAGCTCCGCTTCGCTATCCGCGAAGGTGGACGTACTGTTGGTGCTGGCTCTGTTACCGAAATCATCAAGTAAGGAATAATCATGGCTGGTGAACGCATCCGTATTCGCTTGAAGAGCTTCGATCATCGTATGATCGACCGCTCTGCTCAAGATATCGTGAATACAGCTAAGAACACTGGGGCTCGTATTGCAGGCCCCATCCCTCTCCCGACGAAGATCCAGAAGTATACGGTGCTCCGCTCTCCGCATATTGACAAGACTTCTCGTGAACAGTTCGAATCCCGTACGCACAAGCGTCTTATCGACATCCTTGATGCTACGCCGCAAACTGTAGATTCCCTCATGAAACTTGACTTGCCGGCAGGCGTTGAAGTCGAAATTAAGGTCTAATAACAATGAACGGTATTCTCGCAAAGAAATTGGGAATGACCCAAGTGTTCACGGAACAGGGCGAATGCGTCCCTGTCACGGTTCTCGAAGCCGGTCCGTGCGTGGTCGTTTGCCATAAGACAGAAGAGAAGGACGGCTACACTGCTGTCCAGATCGGCTTTGGTCTCAAGAAGGAACAGCGCGCCAATAAGGCAGAAGTCGGCCATTTCAAGAAGGCTGACGTGGCTGTTCGTGAACACCTCGCTGAATTTGATGTCGCTGATCTCGAATCCTGGCCGGTTGGCAAGGAATTCGGCGCAGCCGACTTCGCTGATGCAAAGACTGTGAACGTCTCTGGCATCTCCAAGGGTCATGGTTTCTCTGGCACTATCAAGCGCCACGGTTTCCATAGCGGTCCTCGTTCCCATGGTACGCACAATATGCGCGAACCGGGTGGTACGTCCGCTCACTCCTATCCGGGTCGTGTTTTCCCGGGTAAGCGTATGGCTGGTCAATACGGCAACAAGAAAGTGACCGTGAAGCACCTCCAGGTCGTCAAAGTTGATGGCGACCGCAACCTGATCTTCGTCCGTGGCGCTGTCCCGGGCCCGAAGAACAGCATCATCGTGGTGAGGAAAGACTAATGGCTAGTGCAAAGCTTTTCGCCGCTACTGGCGATTTTAAGAATGATATCCAGCTCCCGGCTCTCTTCGACCAGGAAGTCAACAAGGTCTGCATGTACCTCCACATCAAGGCTATCCTGAACAACAACCGTCAGGGTACTGCTCAGACTAAGTCCAAGGGCGAAGTCAGTGGCGGTGGCCAGAAGCCGTGGAAGCAGAAGGGTACCGGCCGCGCTCGTTCCGGTCAGAACACCTCTGCAGTTTGGGTTCGTGGTGCTAAGGCACACGGTCCGAAGTCTCATGACTACTTCGAAAAGGTGAACAAGAAGGTCAAGAAGATCGCTTTCTACTCCGCTCTCGCCAACAAGGCTAGCGAAGGTAAGGTCTCCGTGTTCGAAGCTCTCAGCTTCAGCGCTCCGAAGACTAAGGATCTCCTCTCTGTTCTCGCCAAGTCCGGCATCGAACAGCGCAACGTTCTCTTCATCGTTAGCGAAAAGGATCAGAACCTCTATCTTTCCTCTAACAACATTCCTTGGTGCCGCTGCGCTCGCGTAGCTGACGTCAACACTTACGATGTTGTTCGTGCAAATAACGTTGTCATCTCTCAGGCTGCTCTCGCAGAACTTGAAGGAGGCCGCTAATGAAAGAAATTCGCGAAATCCTCGTTGCTCCGCACGTTACCGAAGAAACCATGAAGAACATGGTCAATCCGCGTACGAACGTGCACAAGTACGTGTTCAAGGTCGCCATGGACGCTTCTAAGGAAGACATCAAGGCCGCTATCGAAAAGCGCTTTGACGTCAAGGTCGCTAAGGTCAACACTTTGATCAACCGCGGCAAGATCAAGCGCGTCCGCATGGTCGCTGGCAAGAAACCGAACTGGAAGAAGGCCTACATCACATTGAAGGCCGGGCAAAAGATTGCCGAGTTTGAAGGAGTATAACCATGGGTCTGAAATCTTATCGCCCGATTACCCCGACACTGCGTTACAAGCAGATTGGTGACCGCAAGGAACTCTCTGCTGTAAAGCCGTACAAGCCGCTTACCGAAGGTATCAAGCGTAGCTCCGGCCGTAACAATGCTGGTGAAATTACCTCCCGTCGTCGTGGTGGTGGTCACAAGAAACTGTATCGTATCATTGACTTCAAGCGTCAGTTTGCCGGTCTCTCCTGCACTGTCGAAACGATTGAATACGATCCGAACCGTACCGCTCGCATCGCTCTCGTCAAGTACGAAAACGGCAAGCGCGCATACATCATCGCTCCGGCCGAAATCAAGGTTGGCGATGTGCTGAACGCTGGTGAAGGTGCTGAATTCCGCGTAGGTAACGCAATTCCTCTCCGCGACATTCCGCTCAACACCATTATCCACAACATCGAAATGAAGCCGGGCAAGGGTGCCCAGATTGCTCGTTCCGCTGGTGCCGGTGCAGAACTGGTTGCCAAGGACGGCAAGCTCTGCCAGGTCAAGCTTCCGAGTGGCGAAGTCCGCTACATCCCGGAAGACTGCCTCGCTACCGTTGGTCAGGTTTCCAATATCGATCACATGAATGAATCCTCGGGTTCTGCAGGCCGCTCTCGCTGGCTCGGCAAGCGCCCGGCCGTCCGTGGTGTCGTTATGAACCCGGTCGATCACCCCCTTGGTGGTGGTGAAGGTCGTACCTCTGGTGGTCGTCATCCGTGCTCTCCTTGGGGTAAGAACTCTAAGGGTGCAAAAACTCGTAACAACAAGCGTACTGATAAGTTCATCGTACGTCATCGTCAGAAGAGGGCCTAATTCATGTCTAGATCCCTTAAGAAAGGTGCGTTCGTGGATTCCCACGTTCTCAGCAAGGCCCAGGCGATGGCCGGTTCCGACAAGAAACAGGCTATCAAGACCTGGTCCCGTCGTTCCACAATCGTCCCGGATATGGTCGGACTCACGTTCTCCGTCTATAACGGCAAGCAGTTCCTTCCGGTTTATGTCACCGAAAACATGGTTGGCCATAAGCTCGGCGAATTCTCCATGACCCGTACTTTCCGCGGTCACCGCAAGACTGAAACTGCTGGAGGCAAGAAATAATGCAAGCTGTTGCTAAAGTTAAAAACGTCCGTTACGGCGTTCGCAAGCTCCGTCGCGTAGTCGACCTCGTTCGTGGCAAGTCCGTCAGCGAAGCCTTCGCGATGCTCTCCATCCTCCGTACGCAGACCAAGGGTGCTCCGCTGGTTGAAAATGCTCTCAAGTCCGCTGTCGCTAACTTGAAGCAGAAGTCCGCCGCTCCGGTTTCCGCCGAAGAAATCGTGATCAAGACCATCACCGCTGATGGTGGTACGATCATGAAGCGCATTCACCCGCGTTCCCAGGGCCGTGCTTTCCGTATCGAAAAGCCGCTCTCCCACATCACCGTCGTTGTCGCAGACAAGGAGAATTAACAATGGGTCACAAAACTCATCCTAATGGTCTTCGTCTTGGCGTTATCCGCGGTTGGGAATCCAAGTGGTATGCCGAAGACAAGTTTGCCGATCTTCTCTATGAAGATATCGTGCTCCGTCGCTACTTGATGAAGCGTTTCGAACATGCCTCCCTCTCCAAGGTTGGCATCGAACGTACCGTCAAGAAGGTGAACGTTAACCTCTATACCGCTCGCCCGGGTATCGTTATCGGTAAAAAGGGCGAAGAATTGGAACGTTTGAAGGGCGAACTCCAGTTCCTCACCGGTAAAGAAATCTATATTGCAGTCCACGAAATCAAGCGTCCGGAAACTGATGCCAAGCTCGTGGCTGAAAACATTGCTCGCCAGCTCGAAAAGCGTATTTCTTTCCGCCGTGCCATGAAGCGCGCTATCCAGTCCGCTATGCGCATGGGTGTGGAAGGTATCAAGGTGCAGTGCGGTGGCCGCCTCGGTGGTGCCGAAATTGCCCGCGTTGAAAAGTATGCTGAAGGCCGCGTGCCTCTGCACACTCTTCGTGCTGACATCGACTACGCAACTGCCATCGCTAAGACCGTTTATGGTGCCATCGGTATCAAGGTGTGGATCATGCACGGTGAAAAGATCGGTAAGGACGTCATGAACGACAACAAGAGAGAGAAGTAATTATGCTGAGTCCGAAAAGAACATTGCATCGTAAGCAAATGAAAGGGCGCATGAAGGGCGTCGCCTCTCGTGGCAACTATATCGCCTTTGGCGAATTCGGTATCCAGGCTCTTGAAAAGTGCTGGCTCACCGCTCGCCAGATCGAAGCTGCTCGTATCGCCATGACTCGTAAGATCAAGCGTGGTGGTCGCGTGTGGATTCGCGTCTTCCCCGATAAGCCGATCACCCGTCACCCTGCAGAAGCCCGTATGGGTAAGGGTAAGGGCGCAGTCGAATTCTGGGCAGCCGTAATCCTCCCGGGTCGCATCCTTTTTGAAATGGGTGGTGTTGAACGCGAACTTGCCATGGAAGCTCTCCATGTCGCAATTCAGAAGCTCCCCCTTAAGTGCAAAATCATCGAAGAATCGGAGATCTAATGAAAGCACGTGAATTGAAAGAACTGGGCGTTGACCAGCTCAAGGAAAAACTGGCTCAGTTGAATCTCGATTTGTTCAATTACCGCATGACTGCGAAGCTCGGTAATTTGGAAAAACCCTCTGTGATTCAAGCTGCCCGCAAGGACATCGCCAGAATCAAGACCATCCTCAGCGAAAAGGCCAAGGCATAAGCCGGCAGGAGCAGGAAATGGAAAGAAACCTTCGTAAAGTCAAGCAGGGTATCGTCTCCTCCGACAAGATGGACAAGACGATTACGGTTGTGGTCGAAAACCGCAAGCGTCACCCGATGTACAACAAGATCATGACTACGACTAGCAAGCTCAAGGCTCACGATGAAAAGAATGAAGCCCAAGAAGGCGACCTGGTCGAAATCATGGAAACTCGTCCCCTCTCTGCAACGAAGCGCTGGCGCCTCGTCCGCATTGTGGAAAAGAAGAAGTAAACTCCTGGAGTAAGGCGAATATGATTCAAGAAGAAACCAGACTCGTCGTGGCCGATAACAGTGGTGCCAAGGAAGTCGCCTGCATCCGTGTTTTGGGTGGCACAAACCGTCGCTATGCTAGCATCGGTGATGTCATCAAGGTAGCCGTTAAGGACGCTATCCCCCAGAGCAAGGTGAAGAAGGGTTCCGTGGCCGACGCCGTCGTCGTCCGTACAGCAAAAGAAATCGCACGTCCGGATGGAACGTTCATTCGTTTCTCCGACAACGCAGTGGTTCTCATCAACAAGGATGGCGAACCGCGTGGAACCCGTATTTTTGGACCGGTGGCTCGTGAGCTCCGCGACAAGAAGTACATGAAGATCATCTCCCTCGCACCTGAGGTTCTGTAATGGCTAACATCAAGAAGAATGATAACGTCAAGGTGATTTCCGGTGCCAACAAGGGCAAGACCGGCACCGTGATCAGTGTCAAGGATGGCAAGGTGACCGTTTCTGGCGTCAACGTCTGCAAGCGTCACGAAAAGCCGTCTCAGACCAATCAGACTGGTGGCATCGTTGAAAAGGAATTGCCGATCGACATTTCCAACGTGATGCTTCTCGAAGGCAACACTCCCGTTCGTACCCGCATCGTTCGCGAAAAGGGTAAGAAGGGCGTTCGTACCAGTGTAAAAACTGGAAAGGCTGTGTAAGGTAACGCAATGAACCAGATGAAGCAATTCTATCTCGAAAAGGTCGTTCCGGCCTTGCAGCAAAAGTTTGCCTACAAGAACGTGATGCAGATTCCGCGTCTCGAAAAGATCGTGCTCAACATGGGCGTGGGCGCCGCTTCCCAGAACCGCAAGATTCTCGACGAAGCTGCTGACACTCTCACTGCTATCACCGGTCAGAAGGCTATTGTCACTAACGCTAAGAAGGCTGTCGCTAACTTCCACCTCCGTGAAGGTATCGGCATCGGTGCTAAGGTCACACTTCATGGCGACAACATGTGGGACTTCCTCTATCGTTTCATCAACATCGACCTTCCGCGTGTCCGTGACTTCCGTGGTCTCGCACGCCGTGGCTTTGATGGCATGGGTAACTTCACCCTCGGCATCAAGGAACAGACGATCTTTGTTGAAATCGACATTGACAAGATTTCCCGTACCTTCGGTATGGACATCTCTTTCGTCACCTCCGCTAAGACGGACGACGAAGGCCGTGCCCTCCTCGAAGAACTTGGACTCCCCTTCAGGAAGTAAGGTAATACCATGGCAAGCAGAAGAATGATTGAAAAATGCAAGCGTACTCCGAAGTATACCGTTCGTGGGTACAACCGTTGCAAGCGTTGCGGTAGGCCGCACGCCTTTATGCGCCGCTTTGGCCTTTGCCGTATTTGCTTCCGCGAAATGGCACTCGCCGGCGAAATCCCCGGTATCACAAAGTCGTCTTGGTAAGGAGAGTATAAAATGGCAATGACAGATACTATCGCCGATATGCTCACCCGTATCCGCAATGCCTCTACGGCAAAGCTCCCCGTGGTGGACATTCCTGCCAGCAATCTGAAGCGTGATATTGCACGTGTGTTGCAGGAAAAAGGTTTCATTAAGAAGTTCGTCGTCGTCGATGACGGTAAGCAGGGCATCCTCAAGGTCCTCCTCCGTTACACGAAGGGCGAATCCGCTATCCAGGGCCTCCAGCGCGTTTCTACGCCGGGTCTCCGTCACTACGTTGACGTGGCCAAGCTTCCGCGCGTTCGCAACGGCCTCGGCTATGCTATCATCTCCACATCTAAAGGTGTCATGACTGACCACGAAGCCCGCGAACTCAAGGTGGGTGGCGAAGTCATCGCAAAGGTATGGTAAAGATGTCCCGTATCGGTAAAGCTATTATCACTATCCCGGCTGGCGTTAAGGTTAACGTCAACGGTCAGAACATCAAGGTCGAAGGCCCGAAGGGCAAGCTCGAAACGAACGTTCACGAACTCATCTCCATCAAGCTCGATGGCGACAAGCTCTCCTTCACCCGCCCGAATGATGAAAAGTTCACCCGCGCTATGCACGGCACCACTCGCGCTCTCGTCAACAACATGGTCGAAGGCGTGACCAAGGGTTTCCAGAAGACTCTCGAAATCGTTGGCGTTGGCTACCGCGTAGAACAGAAGGGCAAGGACCTCAACTTGGTTCTCGGCTTCTCTCATCCGGTGATCTTCAAGGCTCCGGAAGGCGTTGAACTGAAGGCTGTTGATCCGCTGAAGATCACGATCTCCGGCATCGACAAGCAGAAGGTTGGCCAAGCTGCAGCAGAAATTCGCAAGTACCGTAAGCCTGAACCGTATAAGGGCAAGGGCATCAAGTACGCTGGCGAAATTGTGCGTCGCAAGCAAGGTAAGAAGACAGGTAAATAAGGGTAAACTATGACTGCAATTGCTAAAAAAAGAATCCAGTCCAGAATCGCACGCCACGAACGCGTACGCAAGTCTGTTGTCGGAACTGCAGAATGCCCTCGTTTGGCTGTTCGCCGTTCCTTGTCTCACATGATTGCCCAGATCTTTGATGACGAAAACAACAAGTCTGTCGCTCAGGTCACCACAGCTTCCAAGGAATTCCAGGGTAAGTTTGGTGAAATGACGAAGACCGAACAGGCTAAGCAGCTCGGTCTCCAGATTGCTGAACTCGCCAAGTCCAAGGGCATTGAATCCGTGGTCTTTGACCGCGGCGGTTACATCTATCACGGTCGCGTTCAGGCTCTCGCTGAGGGAGCTCGTGAAGGCGGACTCAAATTCTAGTGAGGTACACTTTGGAACGCGAAGCTCAAGTTTCTGAATTTGAAGACAAGGTTGTACACATCAACCGTTGCGCTAAGACCGTCAAGGGCGGCCGTCGCATGTCCTTCTCCGCTCTCGTTGTCGTCGGCAACAAGAACGGCAAGGTCGGTGTCGGTCTCGGCAAGGCTAAGGAAGTTTCCGAAGCTATCCGTAAGGGTACCGAAGCTGCCCAGAGAAACATCGTGGAAGTCCAGCTCCTCGATGGCACCATCCCGCACGACATCGAAGTGAAGAGCGGTTCTACCCGCATCCTCCTCATGCCGGCTGCTCCGGGTACTGGTGTTATCGCCGGTGCTGCTGCCCGTGCTGTTCTCGAACTCGCCGGTGTACGCAACATCCTCACGAAGATTCACGGTTCTTCTAACCCGAGCACTGTCGTCAGCGCTTGCTTGGAAGGCCTGCTTTCTCAGAAGAACAAACAGGACTGCGCCAAGTTGCGCGGTTTTGAAGCCTAAGGAGTAATACCTAATGAAGAAAGTTCGTATTACTTTGATCAAGGGTATCGTCCGTCGCCTTCCGGTGCACCGCGCTAACGTGGCTGCACTCGGCCTCCGCAAGATCGGACAAACTGTTGAACACAATTTGACCCCGTCCATTGCTGGCATGATCAATGCCGTGAAGGACATGGTCAAGGTCGAGGAGATCTAAGATGGAACTCAATACTCTCAATCCTGGCAAGGCTGCCAAGGGCAAGAGCCGCAAGCGCATTGGTCGTGGTCCGGGCTCTGGCTGGGGCACTACTGCTGGTCGTGGTGAAAAGGGTGCTGGTGCTCGTAAGAGCGCTAAGGCCGGTCGCGTCGCCTTCGAAGGCGGCCAGATGCCGATTCACCGTCGTATCCCGAAGCGCGGCTTCAAGCACGCTGGTGTTGAATTCCAGATCGTGAACCTGAAGAAGCTTGCCGCTGTTAGCGCTGTTGATTTCGATGCTAAGGTCCTCTTCGACCTCGGCTTCATCAAGAACGTCGAACTGCCGGTCAAGGTCCTCGCTTTTGGTTCTATCGACAAGGCTATCAACGTAAAGGTTAACGCTATCAGCGAAAAGGCAAAGGCTGCCATTGAAGCTGCTGGCGGCAAAGTTGAGATCATCTAATGGAAGCACTCAAGAAAGCCATCGATGCGTTCGTCAATGCGTTTAAGATTCCGGACCTGCGTAAGAAGATCCTTTTTACGCTTGGTCTTTTGATTGTCTATCGTATTGGCGCTCACATCTCCATCCCCGGAGTAAACGCTGCGGTTCTCGCAGAATACTTCAAAAATTCGAATAACCTGTTCGGTCTGTACGACTCGTTTACCGGCGGTGCATTTGCGAAAGCAACTGTATTTGCCCTCGGTATCATGCCGTACATTAGCGCAAGCATCATTCTCCAGTTGATGGGGTCGGTGATTCCCGCCATCCAGATGCTCCAGAAGGAGGGTCAGGAAGGCCGCGCTAAGCTGAATCAGTATACCCGATACTTCACGGTGGTCCTTTCCGCCTTGCAGGGATGGGGCATTTCTATGTGGCTTTCTAATCTCAAGGTGACGACGGCCGCCGGTACGGGCATCTCGGTCCTTTCCGAGAACTTCTCGTCCGGACTCGGTAACATCGGCTTTCGTCTCCTTGCGACGTTAACCTTCACCGTTGGTACGATCTTCTTGATGTACCTTGGCGAGCAGATTACCTCGCACGGTGTGGGTAACGGTATTTCTCTTATCATTTTCGCCGGTATCGTCGGTGGCCTTCCGCGGGCCATCTTGGCCGAATTCGAAATGTTTAATGAAGGCATCCAGCCGCTTGCGATCGAGGTCTTTATCTTGGCGCTCGTGGTTGTCATTGTCGGATTTATCGTTTTCGTCGAGCAGGCGACCCGTCGCATTCCACTCCAAAGTCCTCGCAGGACCGTCGGAAACAAGGTCTTGGGTGGTCAGGCTAGCTATTTGCCTTTCAAGGTGAACACCGCTAACGTGATTCCCGTGATCTTTGCATCTTGCATCATGTTCATTCCGGCCATGGTTGCATCTTGGTTCCCGAACGTATCTGCGATGCAGGCTTTTGCTTCTGCATTTATTCCGGGACACGTCTCCTACAGCGTAGTAGATGCCCTCCTCATCATATTCTTCACCTACTTCTACACGGCAATCCAGTACAACCCGAACGACATTGCCGAAAACCTCAAGAGAAGCGGTGGGTTTATTCCGGGAGTCCGTCCGGGTAAGCAGACAGCAGAATACATTGACCACGTTTTGACCAGAATTTCATTGCCTGGGTCTCTTTACCTCGCTTTAATCAGCGTTGTTCCCCTGCACATGAAAGACGCTCTCAATATGAGTTTCTATATTGGGGGTACCTCGGTCTTGATCGTGGTAGGTGTTGCTCTGGATACTCTTCGTCAGCTCGAAGCCCAGTTGCATACCAAGAATTATGAAGGTTTCTTGAAACGTGGCCGCATTCGCGGCAGGATGGCATCTTAGTGGCTAAAGAAGAAGGTATACAAGTAGAAGGCGTTGTGTTGGAAGCTCTTCCCAACGCTTTCTTCCGTGTTCAACTCGGAAATGGTCACGAGATTCTGGCCCATGTTTCAGGAAAAATGCGCCGGCATTTCATTAGAATCTTGCCGGACGACAAAGTGTTGGTCGAGATTTCCCCGTACGATTTAAATCGCGGGCGAATTACTTACCGTTACAAGTAATAGGTATTACAAAAGAAGGTCAAACCTATGAAAATCAAAGCCTCCATCAAACCCAGATGTGAAAACTGCAAGATCATCCGTCGTAAGGGTGTATTGCGCATCATCTGTTCGAAGAACCCCCGTCACAAGCAGAAGCAGGGATAAGGAGATCGTATGGCACGTATCGCTGGTGTCGATTTACCGAAAAACAAGACTGTTGAATACGGTCTGACGGCAATCTATGGTGTCGGTCTGTTCACCGCTAACAAGGTCTGTGCTCAGTTGGGCATTGACAAGAACAAGAAGTGTGACGACCTGACTGAAGAAGAACAAGGTAAGATTCGTCATCTTTTGGAAGATGAATACTCTGTGGAAGGTCAGCTCCGCGCAGAAGTTACCTTGAACATCAAGCGTTTGCAGGACATTGGCTGCTATCGCGGCATCCGCCACCGCAAGGGCCTCCCGGTCCGCGGTCAGCGTTCCCGCACCAACGCCCGCACACGTAAGGGCCCCAAGAAGACTGTGGCTAACAAGAAGAAGTAAGGAGTATCATCGTGGCTGAAGAAGAAATCAAGGAAACTGCTGCTGCCGCTGCTGAAGCTCCGGCTGCTGCTGAAGAAGTCAAGATCAAGAAGGGCAAGAAGCGCATTGACATCCAGGGTATCGCCTGCGTGTTCGCTTCCTTCAACAATACAATCGTTTCTATCACCGACGCTCGTGGCAACGTTGTCGCTTGGGGTTCTCCGGGTAACTCCGGTTTCAAGGGCTCCCGCAAGAGCACACCGTTTGCAGCCCAGCTCGCCGCTGAAACCGCTGCCCACAAGGCATTCGATCTCGGCATGCGCAAGGTGGACGTTCGCGTTAAGGGTGCTGGTGGCGGCCGTGAATCTGCCGTCCGCGCTCTCAAGAATGCGGGCCTCGAAGTTCTCTCTATTCGAGACGTGACGGGCATTCCGCACAATGGTTGCCGTCCTAAAAAGAAGAGAAGAATTTAATCCAAAGAGGTATCGCCAATGATGTGGAAATCACTTCAGATGCCGCGCAGCTTCCAGAAAGTGGAAACCGGCGAAGATGGCCGCTACGCCAAGTTTGTCGTAGAAGCCTTGGAACGTGGCTGGGGTATCACCCTCGGTAACGCTCTCCGTCGCGTTCTCCTCTCCTCTCTGCAGGGTGCGGCTATTGTCTCCGTGAAAATCGAAGGCGTTGACAAGGAATTTTCGACGATTCCGGGTGTTAAGGAAGATGTCACTGACATTATCCTCAACCTCAAGAGCATCCGTGTAAAGCTCCTGTCTGATCATGATGAAACCCTTCACCTGGACATGTCCGGTGATGGCGAAGTCACGGCCAAGGACTTTATGGACAATCCAAATGTCACTATCCTGACTCCGGATGTTCACATTGCGACATTGAACGGCAATGCTTCTTTGTCGATGGACGTGAAGATCTCCTGCGGTCGTGGTTATGTTGTTGCCGACGAACTTAAGGACAAGGACGCTCCGATTGGCGTTATCGCCATGGATGCGAACTTCAACCCGGTTCAGAAAGTCGCAATGCACATCAGCGATACCCGCGTTGGTCAGAAGACGGACTACAACCGTCTGGAACTTGAAATTACAACAGACGGTTCCATTGACCCGGAAGACGCTCTTGCATATGCTGCAAAGCTTCTTGTGGATCACTTGGAAATCTTCATCAACTTCGAAGGCGATCTCGAATCTCCTGAAGAACTCGAAATGGATGAAGAACGTCAGCGTATCGCTAACCTCCTCCGTATGCGCGTGGACGATCTGGAACTTTCCGTTCGCTCCAGCAACTGCCTCCGTATGGCAAACATCCATACCATTGGCGAGCTTGTTCGCAACAAGGAAAACGATATGCTCAAATACAAGAACTTCGGTAGGAAGTCCTTGGTTGAACTTAACGAGGTGTTGACGTCGATGGGCCTTTCTTTTGGCATGGACGTCGATGATTACTTGAAGGATTAAACATGAGACACGGTGTAAAAAACAAGAAACTGGGTGTTAACGCCCAACACAAGCGTGCCATCCTCCGCGCCCTCACGACTTCTATTCTCGAGAAGGGCATGGAAACGGATCAGAACAAGCGCTATGTGCGTACCACTCTCCACAAGGCAAAGCTTGTCCGTGGTGCTGTTGAACGCATGATTACCTACGCAAAGAAGGGTGACCTTTCTGCACGTCGTGAAGCTGCTCGCTTCGTGATGGACCCGAAGGTTCTCCAGGATTTGTTCAACACGATCGGTCCGCGTTATGCTAACCGCAACGGCGGTTACACTCGCGTGCTGAAGCTCGGCCCGAACCGCGCCGGCGACGCTGCTGAAATGGCTCTTATCGGTCTCGTCGAAGACGAAATCGTTGCTAAGGCTAAGAAGGCTGCTGAACCTGCCAAGGCTGACGCTGCTGTTGACATGGTCGAAGGCGAAGGCAAGTCCGCTAACTAAGATCAAAGTCGCTTTGAAAAAAGGCACGGCTTATATGCCGTGCCTTTTTTGTTTTCTAAAAAACTATTGACCAATGGCCATTGACAAATAACCAATGACTATTGACCAATAACTAATAACTTAGTTCTAACTCTTCATTTTAATTTTTGTATAATTAGGAAACTTGTTGTCCCTTTACTCAACAGTGGATGAGTTTGTAATATGCGATCTTTTATTGTCTGCATCCTCTTGATGTGCGCGTGTGTCTTTGCTTCGGAATCCATGTTTGGCAATTCCAGCAATGGCAGAAATGTCATGTTCGATGACGGTCCTTCTATGCGCGGTGCTGCATCGCTTTCGCCGGCGTTTGCAGAAATGGCGGTCGATTCCAATTACGTGCTCGGTCCGGGTGATTTTTTGGACTTGATGCTCGAGGACAAGTATCTCTCTGTTCAGATTTACCCGGACGGAAGGGTGGCTGTTGAAGAATGCGGTTCTGTTGTCGTGGGCGGAAAGACCTTTGCCGAAGCCCAGAGACTTATTCTGGACCTGGTTTCTAAGCGCTACAAGCGTGAGTTCTGCTTTGTGCAGCTTGCGGCCCTTAAAAGGTTCCGTGTGAATGTTATGGGCGCTGTAGCTGCTGTTGGACAGCATGTCGTCGATCCCCAGAACAGGCTTACCTTCTTTATCCGCACTATTGGCGGACTCTTGCCGAATGCAAACAAGGAAGATATCCAGATTATTCGCGGCAAGGATACGATCCATGTGAACTACAATAACATGACGACAAACGGTAATTTTGATGATGACATTATGCTCGAGCAGGGCGACAAGATCTTTGTTCCTTTTATCCCGATGGGTGATAATGTTACCTTGGTTTTCCCCGGATATAGGACCAGTGTCGCTTACCGTTCCGATAGGACGCTCCAGGATTACTTCGACCTTGCGGGTGCAAATAGAATGCATAACTATGGCTACAAGGCCGTGTGTGTACGTGAACCGGACAAGGAACCCCGTTGGATTACTCTTAACGAAATGAGCAGTACGACGGTTGAACCCAATACCGAAGTTGAATTCTTTATCAAGGAATTGTTTGTGTACCTGAGCGGTGCCGTGAATTTCCTCGGACGCTATACTTACAATCCGACATGGCATGCTATCGATTACATTTCGTCAGGCGGCATGAATACGATAACGGGCAACTGGGGACAGGTTAAGGTCTGGCGCGGTGAAAAGCCGAAGGCCATTTCCATCAACGTGGCTACGGATCAGATTCTGCCGGGCGATGTTATTGAAATTCCGAAGAGCCATTACGAGTCGTTCAAGGACTTTACCTTGTTCATGGCGTCACTCTTAAGTGTGGTCTCGTCTGCGTTCATCATTTACGTCAATTACAAGTAGTTTATGGAAAAACAGGAATCTACAGGTTTTATCGAATTTTGCCTTCGAGTCGTCAATAGCGACCTGAAGCATTTCAAGTTTTTTTCTTGGTTTGTGACTATCCCGACCATAGTCGCTTTTGTCTTGGTCATGTGGGTTATTGAGCCTAGGTACGCAGCGACTGCGGTTGTTACTCCGCCTGCATCGACTCAGCCCATGTCGGGGGCGCTCAGTGGCCTGATTGGCGGGACTGGAATGAGTTCCCTTCTCGGGATTTCCATGGATAACGAGGATGCGAATGTTGTATGGACCATCCTCAATTCCTGGGAACTGCACGACAAGGTTATCGAACAGTTCAACCTCGCAAAGCACTACAAGTTCAAGGGCAAGTTCCATGCGGACTTGCTGAAGGAGTTCCGCAAGAATTTCGGCTTGAACTACAACAAGGAGGACATGTTCTTCCTCTATTACAGGGACACGGATCCGAAACGCGCTGTGCAGGTTATAGAATTCATGCTTGAAAAAGCGGATTCTGCCTTTAACTCGTTTAAGACGAATCAGGCTCGCCAGTCCAGAGAATATTTCCAGACGCGCTTGGATTCTTGCGAACATGTTCTGGATTCTGTGCTGAATTCGTTTGTCGACTTCCAGGTGAGGAACAATGTTTATGAGCCGTCGGTCCAGCTCGGGGCGACGATTAAGTATTTGAGCGAGTTGCAGGCCATGCGCGAAGAGATGGGCATGGAAATGGACTTTGAAAAGCTCGACCGCGGCGAGAATAGCAGGCGTTACCAGGAACTCCAGAAGCGTGTCAAGGGAATGAACTTGGCGCTTGGCAGTGCGCTCAAGGGCAAGCATAGCAACATCGGCATGATCGAGCTTAAGAAGACTCCTGAGCTTTACGCGGAGTACCTGAGGCGCGAGTCTGAGATCCGTATCCAGGAAACTTTGTACAAGCTGCTCCGCCAGCAGAGCGAACAGATGCGCCTGGAAGAAGCCAAGATGCTCAAGAACCTCCATGTGCTTGAACCGCCTTGGGAAAACAACAAGAAGATCTACCCGCTTAGGGCTGTCACCTTGGTCTTTGTATTCCTGGTGGCCTGCATTATTGCGACGATTATTTGCAACTTGCTCGACTATCTGGAAATCGAATCTAAGCGCGGGACTTCTGTATCCCGTGAATGGAATGCTTTTAGGGCTTACTTCCAAAAGAAAAAGGTCTAGTTTGTGTTTGCATGGGTGAGTGAATATCCGGTCAGTTCCGCCCTTTTTCTGGTAGTCATTTTTTGCCTATTTCAGTCATGGTGGTTCAAGAAGGATTTCTTTAGCCCGTTAAATGTCTACTGCTTTACACAGTGCATTACGCTTGCCATTTCGTATTTCCAGATCGATAGGGCAATGTCGGATTTTCATTTGTACACATGGGGCGTATGGCTTTTTGGCATGCTTTCGTTTGCTGGAGGCTGTATTGTAGCTAGGCTCCATGCGAAGTCAAAGGCGATCCCGGTTCAGGTGCATCCCGCGGTGTGCGCAAGACAGTATAACTGGACGTACCACTTGCTTTTGTCTTTTGTGGTGTTCCTTGTCTTTCTGGTTGGCGTCTATGGGCTTTACCAGAAGGTTGGGGATCTCATCATTTTTACGCAGAATCCGGCAAAGTGGATGACGAAGTATGTGGATTACGGTTACTATTCGCTGTTGTTTAATAGCGGGCCGCTGTGCGTACTTCTTTTTGGCGTCGCGTCTTTCAAGAAGTTCAACAATGTCGCATGGGTGCGCCATGTTTCGTTTGTGATGGTGTTTGTGACGATTGTTGTAAATCTGCTTGCCTATCCGAATAGGACTTCGCTGTTTTTTAATGTCGGCTTTTTCCTCATCTTTATAAATTATTTGTACAAACGAATATCGCCAATAATAATTGCCTCCCTGCTTGTCTTTGCAATCATAGCGTTTATCTCGATAGGCAGCATTCGCGACCAGTACGGCGGTGGTTCAGTCGAGGGGAAGGCTTTGGATGTGGTTGTTGAACTGCCTTACAAGTATTTGGCGAACAATTACTGGAACTTGGACTATGTGCTGAATCCGATGAACGATCAGGAAATACATCCGCATACCTATGGGATAGATTTCTTTAGCGGCTTATTTGAATATGCAAAGTTGACGACATCGTTCAGGAACAGTTTCCGTTGGGACAATGCCTTTAACGATAGAATCCAGAAGGTTCAGGGCTTTAATACGGTGAACTACCTCTGGGATGTCTATAAGGATTTCCATTTGTTCGGTGTTATGCTCTTGCCGTTTCTGTGCGGGCTTGGCCTGACGGTACTGCATTTGCGTCTATGCAGACCATTTACTCCGCGCCAGATCCTGATGTACACTTACTTCATCTACTTTGTCGGATGGTGGTTCTTTACGTCGGGATACAAGCAGGGAATCTATTGCATCTGGGGCATGGTTATTTTTGTCGTCTCAACAATTTGTACAGAACAGCGGTGTGTGCAGGACGACAAATCGGAAAAATCCAGCCTAGCGGAGCCTGTGGTTCTTGATAAAGTAAATGAGCAGGAAGAGGCTCAGGCATAGGTCTCCGGTGAGGGTAAGCGCCGGAATGTAGTCGGCTTTTAGAATCCTTGCGCCGCCAATGCATACCGCAATATTGACGATGCCGCCGACGGTAATCATTGCGCCATAGAGCCAGGTGCGCTTTTCCTTGAGAAGTGTTGAAATCATTCCCATGCGGGTTGCCTGCAATATCAGGGAGCATGCTAAAATGCGAAGGCAGAAGCAGCTTGTGTCCAGTGCTTCGCTTGTCCATGGGGCTGCAAAGAAGATGATGCGGAGCGTGTACTGCGGCAGTAGCCAGAAGGGTGTCGTTGCGCCAATGATGAATAGGGTGAAGACGACCTGATCGCGCAGGCTAAGGATGCGGCTGTCGGTCTGGTGCAGCGTGATGAGGCTTGACGAGATGAAGTGCACCATGAGTCCTGAGGCGAGAATGACGAGCTTGTGTGAAAAGCTGTACGCCCCTAAAAATTCTGGTGTTGCAAAGTGCGCGACGGTGTAAAGGCCGGCGGGCAGGTAGGCAAAGCTTGCTATGCTCGAAATAGCGTAGGGGCATGATGACTTGAACATCAGCTTGAAGAACTGGAACGTGTGAACGCCGATGCTGAAAATTTTTAAGGTGAACGCCTGACCAACGCCGAAGCCGAAAGCGGGGAGGGCTGCAATGACCATCGAAAGGGCTATTGCCGGGAGGGAATCTACTTTGAAGCACCAGAGCGCAATACCCATGATGGTGGTGTAGGAGAGCGTGTGGAGAACCTTTGAAATCAAAAGCTTTTTCCAGAAGTTCCCGCAGATGAAATACCAGTCGAAATAGGAGTGCTGGAAGAGGAGTCCGAGCACAAGCACCAGTTCGGCCTCGAAAACGGCGCTCCCTCTACGTACGGTAAAGGCGAATATGACCATCGCAAGAGCGGTTATGGCTGTCATGAAGAGCCTGAGCTGGAGTACGTTGATGAACAGTCGGCCCTGGGTCGCGCGTTTGCCGAAATAGGCGAGAATGAGTGTTGCCATGCCGAAGTCGGCGAGTGCACTGAAAATGGTGAAGTCGCTTTGCAGGATTCCGAAGGATCCGAACTTTACGATTCCAAGGTTATTGGCGATGAGATTTTGGACAATAACCGAAACACCCTGGATGAGGATGTTGACCAGGGATATAAAAACACCGATTTTAATGTTCTTTAGTGCTTGCAATGTGCCATAAAATAGATGTTTATGCTCCTTATGTCTTTAAGATTTTGTATCTTTGGTCTTGAAATCGCGAGAGTGGCGGAATTGGCAGACGCGCCAGACTTAGGATCTGGTACTTCGGTGTGTGGGTTCGACTCCCACCCCTCGCAGTTCTTTTTTTATCACCTTTTTAACAACCGTTTATCGGAGTAAATATGTCCGCTGAAATCAAAGAAACAAGCGCCACCGTGCGCACCCTTGAAATTTCGATCCCGCAGGGTGATCTCAAGGCACCGTTCGAAAAGAAGCTTTCCCAGTACAAGAAGCAGGTCGCCTTGAAGGGCTTCCGCCAGGGTCAAGTTCCGAAGTCCATGATCCTGAAGCAGTTTGGACCCTCCATCCGTCACGAAGCGGTTGATGAAGTCGTGAACACGATTGTTCAGGATTCTCTTAAGAAGGCTAACATCATTCCGGTTGGCAAGATGGTTGTGAAGGAATTCAACGATGACGAAAAGAACGACATCACACTGAAGGTCGAAGTCGAAGTTGATCCGGAAATCGATATCAAGGGCTACGCTGACACGGGCATCACCGTTCCGGCTACCGCCGTCCACGAAGAAGAAGTTCAGGCCGAATTCGACCGCCTCATGCAGATGTGGAGCAAGGACGAACACGTTGACCGCGAAGCCAAGAAGGGCGACGTTGTCGTTGGCGACTATATCGAAGTTGTTATTGATGGTGAAAAGCAGGAACTCCCGGAAAACAAGGAATTCCGCTCCCTCCTCGGCGAATCCGCAAGTCCTGGATTCGATGAAGGCCTCATGGGTTCTAAGGCCGGCGACAAGAAGGAAATCAACTTCAAGTATCCGGATGACCACAAGGACGAACGCTACCGCGGCAAGACCGCTCAGTTCAACGTCGAAATCAAGGACGTTCGCGAAATCGTTCCGCCGACTTTGGACGAAGAATTCTGCAAGCAGATTGGCGTGAAGGACGAAGCTGACTTGAGAAACAACCTCGCCGAAAGCCTCGCTGCTCAGAAGAAGGACGCTGCCAAGAACAAGTCCATCAACGAAGCTATCGACAAGCTCATCGAAGCTAACCCGTTCGAAGTGCCGAAGGCTCGTATCTACGACCTCATCAAGTGGACCTTGAACCGCAATGCCCAGAGCGAAAAGGACGTTGTCGAACCGACCGAAGAACAGATAAACGAACTCTCCGGCGAAGCAACCCGCGAAATCAAGAAGCACCGCATCCTCGAATTCGTTGCCACGAAGGAAAAGATCAAGCCGACTCAGGCTGCCGTTGATGAACGCCTCCAGCAGATGGCTAACGCTTACCACGTGGAATTCGAAAACTTGAAGAACCACTTCCGCCAGTCTGGCCGCATCAACCAGCTGCGCGACGAACTTCGCTTCCAGATGGCTGCTGACTTCATCGTCGGTATCCGCCCGGCTGCAGAAGAAACAAAGTAATAAGAGGAATAAATGATCATCCCTACCGTCATTGAAACTACCGGGCGCGGCGAACGCGCTTACGATATCTATTCCAGACTCCTCAAGGAACGTATCATTTTTTTGGGCACTCCGATTAACGACGAAGTGGCGAACAACGTCATGGCCCAGCTGATTTTCCTTGAATACGAGAATCCGGAAAAGGATATCACGCTGTATATCAACAGCCCGGGTGGTTACGTGTCGGCAGGGCTTGCCATTTATGATACCATGCAGCACGTACGCCCGAATATCGCTACGATCTGCATTGGTAGTTGTGCTTCGATGGCCGCCGTGCTCCTTGCTGCAGGGACGAAGGGCAAGCGCTATGCGCTCCCGCATTCCCGCATCATGTTGCACCAGCCGTCGGGTGCTGCTACTGGACAATCTACAGATATTCAGATTACCGCCAAGGAAATTATCCGCACGAAGGATACCCTTACCGAAATTGTCGCGAAGCATACCGGAAAGCCGGTCGAAGAAGTCCGCGAGAAGACGGACCGCGACTTTTACATGAGCCCGGAAGAAGCAAAGGCCTTTGGCGTCATCGATGAAATTTTTGTGCCGCGTAAAGAGGGTATTTAATGTATCGTAGTGGCAAGAACCACCCGGCTGTAAGTTGCAGTTTTTGCGGAAAGCCGGCAGAACAAGTCGAAAAGATGATCACCGGTGCCGGTGCGTATATTTGCAGTGATTGCATACGCATGTGCAGCCGCATTCTTGAAGAAGACTTGGCTCGTACGAAACAGGAACAGGAAGCGAAGGAAATTTCTTCGAAGCCGCTCCCGCTCCCGACCGAAATCAAGGCGCACCTGGACGATTTTGTCATTGGACAGGACCGTGCAAAGATGGCGCTCTCTGTGGCGGTTTACAACCATTATAAACGCTTGCGTTACAAGCAGACGCACAAGTCCAAGGACGATGTCGATGTCGAAAAGTCGAACTTGCTCTTGGTCGGCCCGACTGGTTCGGGTAAGACGCTCTTGGCGCAGACGATGGCCCGCTTTTTGGACGTGCCGTTCACGATCGCCGATGCGACGGTCTTGACCGAAGCAGGTTACGTGGGCGAAGACGTCGATAGCATTATCGTGCGCTTGTTGCAGGCTGCCGATTATGATGTGGCCAAAGCTGAACGCGGCATTATCTTTATCGATGAAATCGACAAGATTGCTCGTAAGACCGCTAACCCCTCCATCACGCGTGACGTGAGCGGTGAAGGTGTGCAGCAGGGCCTCTTGAAGCTTTTGGAAGGTACGGTTGCGTCCGTGCCTCCGAAGGGTGGCCGTAAGCATCCGGAACAGCCGCTTGTGCAGGTGAACACGAGAAACATCCTGTTCATTTGCGGTGGCGCCTTTGAAACCTTGGACAAGATTATTTCCCAGCGCGTGAACCAGGGTGGCATGGGCTTTGGTGCCGATATCCACACGGCAAGCGAAAACAGCTTGAGCGAACTCTTCAAGCAGCTCGAACCGGAAGACTTGATCAAGTTCGGCCTTATCCCGGAAATTGTCGGTCGTTTGCCGATTGCCGTTGCGCTCGAAGAACTCGACGAGACGGCTCTCCTCAACATCTTGACGAAACCGAAGAACGCTCTCGTGAAACAGTACAAGAGCTTGTTTGCAATGGACAACATCAAGCTCGAATTCGAAGACGAAGCCCTCAAGGAAATCGTCCGCGAGACAATGACCCGCAAGACGGGTGCTCGTGGCCTCCGTTCCGTGATGGAACGTGTGCTGCAGCAGGCGATGTTCAAGATGCCTGGCTCTGGCGAAAAGAAGTTCACCGTGACCGTCGAAATGGTGAAGGAAGGCCTCAAGCATAACAAGAAAAAGTCTTAGTTGCTGCTTGTGCCGCAAATTTTAGCAGTTGCCGAAAAACGGTGACTGCTTTTTTGTTCCCTCACCTTTCAAAATACTATCTTTGTAGTATATGGCTTTTGACTTTAATAAAACGTACCCGTTGCTCCCTCTGAGGGACGCTGTTGTATTTCCGCTGACGACTAGACGCATTTTGGTGGGCCGCGAGATGTCGCTCCGCGCCCTGGAATTTGCCGAGAATCATAACAACGAAATTATCCTGGTTGCACAGAAGAACGTGGAACAGGAAACGCTCGACAACCCGATGCTCGACCTTTACTCGGTGGGCGTGGTTGCCCGCGTGGCGAATGTGACGCCGTTCCCGAATGGCTGCGTGAAGGTCGTGCTGGAAGGCGATTCCATAGTGGTTCTTCGTTCGATTGCCTTGCGTGACGGATTTTTGCAGGTGATGGTTTCGCCGAGGGAACATTTTATCAAGGCCGAAGACAAGAGCGAAAAGTTTGAAGACGTGCTGAACATGTTCCGCGAATATGCCATGCACAGGAACATTGCTGATGGCATGGTCGAAGCGCTCTTTACGATGGATAGCCACATCAACGCGTTTTACGGGATGATCCCGTTCCTCTCGATTTCGCTTTCCGAGAAGCAGGCGCTTTTGGAACTCGAAACGATTGATGCTCTTGCGGAACGTTTGATCAGCCTGATGCAGGTTGCGCAGGAAAACGAGAACGTGATGATTCGCGTTCAGCAGAATGTACGCCAGAAGATGGCCCAGCAGCAGAAGGAATGGTTTATCTCGGAGCAGATTCGCCAGTTGCAGGATGAGCTGGATGGCGAAAATGGCGGTGCATCAGAACCGGACCAGTTGCTCAAGAAAATCAAGGCCAAGAAGTTTAGCCAGGCGATTGAAGAAAAGCTCGAAGAAGAAATCGGGCGCATGCGCATGATGCAGCCGACTTCCCCGGAATACGCGGTGAGCCGCAATTACGTGGACTGGTTCCTCTCGCTCCCGTATGGCGTTTACACTGATACCGTTTTGAACATGAAGAAGGTGAAGGCGGAACTCGATTCCAAGCACTTTGGCCTCGACAAGGTCAAGGAACGCATCATGGAATACGTGGCCGTGCTGAAGCTTACCGGTACGGAACGTCGTGCTCCGATCCTTTGCCTTGTGGGTCCTCCGGGCGTTGGCAAGACGACTCTCGTGGAATCGATTGCAACAGCGATGCAACGTAACTTTGTCCGCATTACGCTTGGTGGCGTACGTGACGAAGCTGAAATCCGTGGTCACCGCCGCACTTACATTGGTGCGATGCCTGGCCGATTCATTCACGCTTTGCGCCGTGCAAAGTGCATGAACCCGGTGATTTTGCTTGATGAAATCGACAAGATGGCAAGCGATTTTAGAGGCGACCCTGCAAGCGCCATGCTTGAAGTTTTGGACCCGGAACAGAATCACGACTTTACTGACCACTTCATGGAAGTGGGTCTCGACCTCTCCCGTGTGCTCTTTATTGCGACGGCAAACAGCGAAGGCGAAATCCCGGAAGCTCTGCGCGACCGTATGGAAGTGGTGCGTCTGCCGGGCTACTATCCGCATGAGAAGTTGCAGATTGCGGGCAAGTACTTGCTCCCGCGCATTTGTGAACGCACGGGCGTGAAGCTTGGCGAACAGGTGAGCTTTAGCGACGAGATGATTAACGCTGTGATGCGCGGCTGGACTCGCGAAGCGGGCGTTCGTGAACTCGAACGCGTGCTTGAAAGTGCTGTGCGCCATCGTGCAAAAGACATTGTGATGGGCAAGAAGATCAAGCCGGAAGTGACGGCGAAGGTGCTTCAGGATTACCTCGGTGCTCCGAGATTCTTGGACAACCAGCTGCCGGAACCGGGCCGCCCGGGTGTTGTGACGGGCCTTGCCTGGACAAGTGTCGGTGGCGAAATTTTGCCTATTGAATGCATGCTCTTGAGCGGCAAGGGCCAGCTGATTTTGACGGGTAAGCTTGGCGACGTGATGAAGGAATCGGCGCAGATTGCCGTTTCGCTTGTTCGTGAACGCTTGCAGCGCTTTGGCATTGACCCCGCGATTGTGCGTAAGACGGATATCCATATTCACGTGCCGGAAGGTGCCGTGCCGAAGGATGGACCTTCTGCAGGTATCGCGCTGACGCTCTGCCTCTTGAGTGCATTTACGAAGCAGCCGATTTCACCGGATATCGCGTTTACGGGTGAAGTGAGCCTTACGGGCGCCTGCCTCCCGATTGGCGGCTTGAACGAAAAGGCGCTTGCAGCACTTGCTGCTGGTGTGAAGACGCTCCACTTGCCGGAAGGCAACAAGAAGGACGTGGCTGAACTCCCGGAACCGGCAAAGAAGGGCCTCAAGATTTACCCGCACAAGCACATTGATGAAATCGTGAAGATTTTGTTCAAAATGCCGAAGGCGGCGAAAACCGCGAAGAAAGCGTAATTAAAAGTGCCCGCCACAGTGATGTGCGCGGGCCTTTTTGCTATTTCCCTTTTTCTTTGGCGTAGGCAGAAGCCTTGTCAACAAAGGTTTGCAGATCCATTTTGTCGAAATGTTCACGTTGCCATTTGGTATAGTCAAATCGTTCTCTTTGGACCGCTGCTATAAAATACTCAGTGTCAACGACCCCAAGTTCACGGATGAGGCATTCCATTCCTCTGGAAAGCAATTCGATTGTTGCTGGTGGAGTGATTTCAGTTATCATTTTCAGCACCTCCGCTTATTAGATTAAGGAACTCTATGGGGTTGATCAATTTTATTGAATTACTTTTATATTTAAGCATCCGCTTGTCCGTACTTAAAAGATAATCACAATTCATTAATTCTGCACAGGCAATGTGACAAGCGTCTTTCATTTTTACCCCTGTTGTCATGATTTTCTTGGCATTTATGGCGATTACATCTGATTTGTCGCTTCCTACATAATCGAAAACATTATCATTCAAAAATTTTGTTATAGCAGATTTTCTGTCTGTGTACGGATTACAAGAATTTTCGTAATCAAGAATAAATGATGAAGCCAATTGCAATTTTTGTGCTTTTGCAAGAGATTGTATTTGCATTTTAGCTTGTGCTTCAATGGAAATGGTCAAATGGCTTTGGTCGTCATAAGGCCGGTTGTAGCAGCAGTTGTCTAGATATATTTTCATATCCTTTAGATTATATAGTTGATTAAATTGAATCGGAGTGTCGATTCATCTAGCAAACGATATAGCAAAGGATTTAGGAAAAGATATAAGAAAGGATATAGCAAAATCCAGTATGTTGATACTGGTACTTTGTAATTTATAAAATCTTTTTGAGAAGAGTAGTATATTAACTGGCGAATAAATTTTTTAATATTAGGCCGAAAAGGATTTATTATCTTTTAACTGAAAAACATAATCACTAATCACTGTCTACTTCCAACTTCCTACTGTCTACTAAAATTATGGAATTCACACTTGATGAAATGCGCGAGCACCTTGCAGCTCTCGAAGCAAGGATTGGCGAGGCTTGCAAGATTGCGGGCCGCAGCCGTGAATCGGTTAAGCTTGTGTGGGTGAGCAAGTTCCACCCGGCAGAAGCTGTGGAAAATGCGATTGCTTTAGGTGCGACGGACTTTGGCGAGAACCGTGTACAAGAAGCGGAACTCAAGTTCTCTGAACCGCGTACGGCAAAGGACGGAAGCCGTGTACGTTGCCATGTGATTGGCCCTGTGCAAAGTAACAAGCTCAAGAAGGCGGCGCTTGTGGCCGACTGCATCCATTCCATTGCAAGCATTGAAGCGGTGGAAAAGCTTGAAAAGGTCTGTGCGGCAGCTGCAAATGGTCAGGGAAAAATTCTCGACATTTTATTCCAGGTGAACGCGGGCGAAGAAGAAACGAAGAGCGGCTTGGACGTTCACGAGGCCGAAGCTTTCTTGAACGATCTTGCGGCAAAAGCGGGTGCCGCAGTGGATGGCAAGAGCGAAAACTTCCCGCATTTGCGTTTCCGCGGCCTCATGACGATAGGCAAGAATACGGGTGTTCCTGAAGACAGTCGCGAATGCTTTGCGTTCTTGCGTGGATTGCGCGACAAGTTCCTTGCGAAAGGTGGCGCCTTTGCAAAGTTCGATCAGCTTTCGATGGGCATGACGCTTGATTTGGAAGTCGCCATCGAAGAAGGCTCTACGATGATTCGCGTGGGGACGGCGCTCTTTGGCGAACGCGATTACAGCAAGCCGGTGAACGATCCTGTATAATCTACGCTGTCATGCCCGCCGCTGTGCGGGCATCACCGTTTTGTTGTTGAAAGGGAGATTCCCGCTTTCGCGGGAATGACAGAGTGTACTAATTTATACTTCAATTTCCATGCCGGTGTGCATTTGTTCGACTTTGTCGCCGAGCACATCGTGCAAAATCTCGTAGGCCCCGCAAGGGGCTTTTCTTTTTAGAAATTGAAAGCGAGGGCGATGCCGCCTTGCTCGGTTGGGACGATTCCCATGCTGAATGAGCCGTTGCCTAAGATGTCACCCTTGTAATTGTTGTAAATCTCCACCGCTTTATCTTTTTTAGAGTTGCCGATGCGTTCGACGATTAATGCGGCAACGATGATTACTCCACCAGCAAGTATTTTCATTTTATAGCTGTTGGGTGCTTGATAGCCGGAACCTTCTGCAATTCCATAGCCTAATAGGAATCCACCACCGAATGCCACTCCCCACGAAATATATCTCATCGTATTTCCTGTGTTCCATTTGCTGATGGCTTCTGGAACATTGGCAAGTTCTCTTTCGAAAATATCGCTATTGACTTCTTGACCGTCAATGGTATAATCGGTTGTAAAAAAGCCTCTATCCATGGTTAGCGTGTGTTTTGGGGCCTGTGCAAAGGAAAGAGTGGCGGTGCAGAGGACTAATAAAACTGCGAAAAGATTTTTCATTTATAATACCTTGTTGAAAGACAATCTATATTAAATGATAAATTAGAATAAATAAAAGAATGAATTAGCCTTTTCCTGGAATAATCAATCTGTTTTCGCAGTTTCCGAGACTATACTTCAATTTCCATGCCGGTGTGCATTTGTTCGACTTTGTCGCCGAGAACGTTGTGCAAAATCTCGTAGGCGCGCCCTCCGGTGCAATGCCCTGTGTAGATTTTTTGAACGTTCAATTCGCGGAGGCGTTCCGCGAATGCTTTCACGCGATCATCGGGCGTGCGGAAAAGGTGGAAGCCGCCAAGAATGGCGTAAATCTGTTTGCCGGGGAATGTCGCTTCGATTTCTTTAATGATGTTGTCTGCGCCGCCGTGGCTACAGCTGTTCATGATGAAGAGTCCCTTGGGCGTATCGAAGACTAGACTTTGTTCGTGGTCGAAACTGTCGGGGCGGTACTTGCCGTTTTCCTTGACGCTCATGTGGGCGCGCTTGCCAATTTCGTCGAGATTCGGAGTCTTGTGACCGACGAGGGTGACTCCCGGGAAAATCTCGCAGTCGCCGTTGACGAATACGATGCGGTTGGCGTTCTTTTTGAGCGTTCCTTTGCGGATGCCGATGTATTCTTGATACGTGAAAAACTTTAAGAATTTGTGCGTGTGGTAGCAGTTTTCGCGGGCGGCGTTACGCAAGTAGAATTTGGCGTGGTTATTCTTGTTGAAGAATTCCTGCATGCCGTCGGCGTGGTCGTAATGCGCATGGCTCAAGACGCCTGCATCGATTTTTGAAATGTCGATGCTCATGAGTGCGGCATTCTTGGCGAACTGCGCAGAAGCTCCCGTGTCGAGCAAAATGCGCTTGCCGTTGAATTCGGTGTAGACGCAAAGTCCCCATTCACCCTTTAATTGCTTTTCGGAACCGCTGATGTTGTCAATGAGAATTTTGATGATCATGGGATAAGGGGATTCCCGCTCGGAGGCGGGAATGACAAATGACTAGTTGACGCCTTTAAACGCTTTGTAGAAATTCAGGAACTGCTCGGGGCTGAGTTCTTCGGCGCGGATGGTCGTAGGCCAATCCAAAAGTTCAATCGTCGCCTGGATTTTCTTCTTGTCGTAATTACGTCCGAAGGAATTTGCGAGCGTCTTTCGCTTTTGCGTGAATGCGGTACGGACAAAGTCGAAGAATCCGTCGGGCGCCTGAATGGCGTCTTCGCGCGGTGTCAAAAGCATCGTGGCGCTATCGACGTTTGGCTTTGGCGTAAAATGTTCCGGTCCGATCTTGCGCAAAATCTGCGTGTTCGCAAAAGCAGAAACGAGCACGGAAAGGCTCCCGTAATTGCTGGAGCAGGGTTCTGCGCAAATGCGCTCGGCGACTTCGAGCTGCACCATTCCCATGAATCCCTTGGTCAAGTGCAAACGCGGCATAAGCCCTGCGATAATGGCTGTACTTACGTTGTATGGCAAGTTGCCGGTGACCCAAGGCTTTGCGTGTGCGTCCAGAAATGCCTGCAAGTCAAACTTCAAAAAGTCTATGTTGACAATGTTGAAGTTTTTGTAGTCCTTGAATTTTTCTTTTAGGACATCAACGCATTGCTCGTCGATTTCAACAGCGGTGAGTTCCAGCCCGCGATTGAGCAAGTGCTCCGTAAGAGCGCCGTGACCCGGCCCAATTTCAAGAACGTATTCGCCAGCACCGGCGGGCAAGTCGCCTGCGATGGCGGTGGCGGTTTCAACATCGAGAAAGTTCTGTCCAAATTTGCGACGGCGTGCTCTATCCATGACGGGGAATATAGAAAATGGCGTTGAATCATGTGTGTGGTTCGCTACATCAAAAGTTTCTAAATTGGAATCAATGTTCTCGAGAATAATCACATTTTGTTTTTTGGTGTGCAGCCTAGCTTTTGCCGATGGTCTTTCTTTTGCACTTTCTCCATCGCAAAATGCACTTGCCGAACAGATTACGCAAAAGACGATGGAACTCGACTATGTCGAAGCGTTCAATTTGGCGCGTAAGCTCCGCCTTGAAAACGATGGTGTGGGTTGCCTTTTTCAAGGCATCATTCGTGTAAGCCTGTACGATGACAAGGGCGATACGGCCTCGATAAAAGCGGCTGCTAAGAATCTGGAATCTTGTAAGACCGAAGGGCTTTGGGACGCTCTCCGCAATTATGAAATCGGGTATATCCTTCTGGAAACTGGTCATGCCATCAAGGGCGCGTTGCAAACGCGTTCGGCCGCGAAGATGTTCAAGGAATCCCCGGATCTGGAGGCGAAAGCATTTTATGCTGTTTATGCTTACTTTATAGACAACAGCTTAGTTTGGCTTCCGTTTAAATCGGATAACCGCGAAACATATCTTCAAATGCTAGGTGAAGCATCTCTCAAGTCGAAACGTTTTTGGCCGCTGTTCTTGACACCGCTCATTTGGATATACTTCGATCGCAAGGATTTTCAAAAGGGGTTGGAACTTGCTGAACTCGGGCTTAAAAAGGCCCCGAATCATCCGATTATGTTCCAAATCAAGGCGGACATGCTCTATAGACTCAAACGCTATGACGAAGCCGCCGTTGCCTACGAGAAAAGTGCCGCCGATTATCTCGCTCGCACCGGAAAATCCATACGCTACTGGTGCTCGGTATTGAACCTTATCCGCATTTACCATGATGCAGGCAATGAAACCAAGGCTAGTGAACAACGTAATAAACTCAAGGACGCTGAATATAAAAAGCTTGAAAAGTGGATGCCCAGCTGGATCATGGACGATCTCAAGGACCGCAAGTTGATTTAATCCCCCCCTGGGTAAAACGCTAAGTCATGCAATTATGCGAAGAACGCCTCTAGGCTTCTCCCAGCTTTTTCTATCTTATTTTCTGTAAAACAATTGGCGGCTTTAGAGACTTTTTTACTGTCTACTTCCTACCGCCTACTTATTAGAGGTTTAATATGTCCGTTGCAATGCAAGATGTGATGAAACAGTCCGGGGTAGCGTTTGGTACGAGCGGTGCCCGCGGTCTCGTGAGCGCTATGACCGACCGTGTGTGCTATGTGTATGCACGTTCCTTTATCAAGTACTGCGAAGCGTCTTACAAGTGCGAACGCACGATTGCGATTGCGGGTGACTTGCGTCCGAGTACGGAACGCATTTTGAAGTCGCTCGTGCAGGCTGGCGCCGATGCAAACTGGAAGGTCATTTACTGCGGCCGTATCCCGAGCCCGGCGATTGCGATGTACGGCATCGACAAGCATTTGCCGACCATCATGGTGACGGGTAGCCACATCCCGGCAGACCGTAACGGTATCAAGTTCAACCACCCGAATGGCGAAATCACGAAGGCCGACGAACAGGGAATCGTGTCGCAGTCGGTGGATTTTGACGAAGCACTTTTTGACGACAAGGGCATGCTGAAGGCTGCACCGGAACTCCCGGCGGTCGAAGCGGAAGCCGAAGCAAATTACTGCAAGCGTTACCCGGACTTTTTCGGTAGCGATGCTTTGCACGGACTCACGATTGGCGTTTACCAGCACTCCGCTGTGGGTCGCGACATCGTGGTGAAGGTTCTCGAAAGCCTTGGTGCGACGGTCAAGCCGTTTGGCCGTAGCGATGTTTTTGTGCCGGTCGATACGGAAGCCATTCGCAAGGAAGATGAAGAACTTGCCCGTGAATTTACGCACAAGGATTATGTGGACGCCGTGTTTAGCACGGATGGCGATTCGGACCGCCCGCTTTTGGCTGATGACGTGGGCATGTGGCTTCGCGGCGACGTGCTTGGCATTTTGGCAGCGCAGTCTCTTGGCATTAAGCGCATTGCAACTCCGGTGAGCTGCAACACTTCGCTCGAAAAGTCCGGCAGTTTCGAAAAGATTTGCCGCACCCGCATTGGAAGCCCGTATGTGATTGCCGGCATGGAAAGCCTGGTCGATGCAAATGACAAGAGCCTCACGGTTGCAGGTTACGAAGCGAATGGTGGATTCTTGCTCGAGACGGATTTGACGCTCGATGGCCGTACGCTTAAGGCACTCCCGACACGTGATGCGCTCCTCCCGATGATTGCCGTGATGGTGATGGTCCGCAAGGAACGCATGTGCGTTGTAGATTTGCTGCGCAAGTTGCCCAAGCGCTTTACCGTGAGCGACCGCCTCAAAGAATTTCCGACCGAAAAGTCGAAGGCGAAGCTCGCTGAAATCCGCGAAAAGAATCTCGGCGAAAAGCTGTTCGGCGCTCTTGCTGCAAAGCCCTCGAAGTTTGCAAAGGACAAGACGTTCCAGGGCAAGATGGTCTCCTTGAACGAGGTCGATGGCTATCGCATGGAATTTGATTCCGGCGACATTATCCACTTGCGCCCGAGCGGTAACGCTCCGGAATTCCGCTGCTACGTGGAAACGGAAGGCAAGGAACGCAGTGCAGAACTCCTCGCCGAATGCCTCAAGATCATGGAAGGCTGGCGGAAGTAGACGACAAATGCGTAAGGCGAGAGACGAAAGGTGATAGTGGCGCTTTGCGCGTATATTGTTTGAAAATCTCTCGTCTCTCGTCTCTACTCTCTCGTCTTTTTTTAGTATCTTATAAATCGTATGTTCAAAAAGTTTCTTTCGTTTGCACTGACTGTTGGTTCCCTCGCGTTTGCAGGGGAGTATTGGCATTTGGACCCGGGCGGTGTGACGATGAAGTTCCTTTCGATGCAGGTCTCGCCGCGTACGGCTGCGCTCTCGGGTGCAGGCGTTGCTGATCCCGGTCGCGTGTCCGAAGTTTCGCGCAATCCGCTTGCGATGAGCGTTGCAGACGATGCGGAATTTGGACTCAGCCAGATGATTTTTGGCAAGGGCGGTGCCGACAACTTTGTCTCGGCATACTATGGCCTCCCGGTTGGCGACAAGTACACGGTTGGTTTTGCTGTTGACTTTTTGGGTTACGATAACATTGAAGGCCGTGACGAGAATGGCCTCAAGACTTCGGAATACGGCTCTTATGCCTGGTCGCTTTTGGCGGGTTTCGGCAGCCGTTCCAAGATTTTCAATTGGGCAGCCTCGGCGCGTTTTGCCACGCAGACGATTGATGACGAGACGGGTTTCTTGTTCTCGGTGGATGCCGGCGGTTCTTTCCGCGTGAATCAGTATTTATCATTCGGTGCAAACTTCACGAATCTCGGCTTTGCAAGCAAGTATGAATCCGAGAAAGAGGCTGCTCCGCTTGCGCTCCAGGCGGGCGTGACGGGATTCATCCCGATTCTCGATCGCTGGATGGTGCACTTGTCTGTAGACGCGTATCGCCGTGCCGATACAAAGGCGCAACTTTTGATTGGTGGCGAAGTGGTCTATTTCGACATGCTTTCGTTCCGCATGGGCTATGCATTCCGCCCGGATACCGAAGATGCTATCAGTGGCGGTCTCGGTGTCTCCTTTGGCAGGGTCGTGTTTGACTACGCTTACAGCCCGCGTCCGGCATTTGAGGGCGGCAATCATTACATTGCTATCGGCGTAAAGTTCTAGTTCGGTAAGTTCAAGCCTCAATCGGACGATTCATTTTTTCGCCCGAGATCCATTCGCGGAATTCGTGCTTTTTTATCTGGTAATATAAACTGCCTCGACTGATATTTAGTGACTTGGCGGCTTTGCTTTTGTTGCCTTCGTTTTCGGTCAGGGCTTTTTGGATAAATGACCAATTGGGGGCTGGAATATGTATTGCATTGTATGTGTACTGTTCGCTGATGTCGCTTGCTCCTTTCTGGGAAAATTCCTCGGATAAAATTTCTTCGAGCGAAATGTCGTGCTGCATCAAGAGTGCGTAACGTTGGAGGACGTTTTTCAGCTGGCGGATGTTTCCGGGCCAGTTAAATTTGGACAAAGTATTGAAATCCCTTTGGCGTAGAGAAAACCGTTCGGCGTAAGTCTTTTCTGTAATTTCGTTCCATACGTCTTTTACGATGTCGTCAAAATCTTCCCGTGTGCGGAGTGGCGGTATTACGATGGGAAATCCGTTCAGCCTGAAGAACAAGTCCTTGCGGAAATGCCCGTCCTGGATTTCATTTTGCAGGTTGCGATTTGTCGCGCAGACAAGCCGAAAGTCGACAGGTTCGCTTTGGGTTGCGCCCAGTGGAAGGACGGAATGTTCTTGCAGGATGCGCAAAAGTTTGCTTTGCAGGTCGAATGGCATTTCTCCGATTTCGTCCAGAAAGAGCGTACCTCCATTGGCCGCGCGTACGATGCCTTGCTGGTCGCAGGATGCTCCGGTGAAAGATCCCTTTTTGGCGCCTTCCAGGAGGCTCTCAGCTAGATTTTTTGCGATGGCGCCGCAATTGAGCGCGATGAATGGCCCGTTGTTTCGCGGGCTGTGCTCGTGTATGAATCTGGCGGCGATTTCCTTGCCGACTCCCGATTCCCCCTGTAGCAGCACGGGTATGTTTGATTTCGCGGCGATAAGCATCAGTTTTTCGTGTTTCTTCATAGACCCTCCGTTATATAAACACGCTTTTTCTCGCTGTTTTGGCCCGTAAATTTTTATTAATCTATCGATTGTGTACCATTGACATTGCTTTAGCCATTTTCTAATTTTTCGCGCGCGGCGGTAAAGTGCCGCTGCTACATTGCATAAAAACCAAGTGGCTGGCTCGATGGGTAAGCTTGGGCAATATCCCGAACGGGGTATGATCGCGAGGAAAGCGGTCAAGCTTGAAGCTGAGAGGTCAGCGGCCCAAAGGAAAAACATGTCTAGAATCGTATGTAAGTTCGGCGGCTCCTCTGTCGCCGACGCAGGTCAGTTCAAAAAAATCAAGGCTATTGTCGAAAGCGACAAGAACCGCAAAGTCATCGTCGTTTCTGCTCCGGGTAAGCGTAACCCGAAAGAAACCAAACTGACCGACCTCCTCTACAGCACCTATGATCTCGCCTCCAAGGGCCTCGATTTCTCCACGCCGTGGAACCTCATCCGCCAGCGTTATGATGAAATCTGCAAGGACCTCGGTCTTGAAGACAAGCTTACCGAAGACCTCGACAGTCTCGAAGACAAGCTCAAGAACCATCCGGAATCCGTGAGCACGGACTTCCTCGTGAGCCGTGGCGAATTCCTCTGCGCACGCCTCATGGCAAAGTATCTCGGTGCAAACTTCGTCGATAGCTACCCGCTCATCACTTTCGATGACAAGTACCGCATCGCTCCGAAGACCTACGAAGAAATTGCAAAGGCTCTCGGCGACGAAAATCAGTTGTACGTCTTGCCGGGCTTCTATGGCTCTAATCTCCGTGGCGAAGTGAAGACCTTCAGCCGTGGCGGTTCCGACATCACTGGCGCCATCCTCGCGAACGGCATTGACGCTGCCAAGTACGAAAACTGGACCGACGTTTCGGGCATGCTCATGGCTGACCCGCGCATCGTCGAAAGCCCGCTCCCGATCGAATACGTGAGCTACCGCGAGATCCGTGAACTCGCTTACTCCGGTGCAAGCGTGCTCCACGACGAATCCATCGCTCCGTGCCGCGCCAAGAAGATTCCTATCAACATCCGCAACACGAACCGCCCGGAAGACGCCGGCACCATCATTGGCCCGACTCCGGAAAGCGCAAAGCTCCCGATCACGGGTGTTGCAGGCCGCAAGGGCTTCTCGATGATCTACATCGAAAAGTCCATGATGAACAAGGAAGTTGGCTTTGGCCGCCGCGTGCTCGCTGTACTTGAAAGCGAAGGACTCTCCTACGAACTCTGCCCGAGCGCTATTGACTCCATGAGCATTGTTGTGGATTCCAAGGCTCTTGATGCCGTGCAGGACGTTGTCCTCGAAGATATCACGCAGCAGATGCGTCCGGACCGTATCAAGATTTTCCCGGGCATCGCTCTTATCGCTACCGTGGGTCACGGCATGACGAACAAGATCGGTGTTGCTGCAAAGCTCTTTACGGCTCTCGCAGAAAACAAGGTGAACGTCCGCATTATCGACCAGGGTTCTTCCCAGATCAACATCATCACCGGTGTTGACGAAGCCGATACTGAAAAGGCTATCAAGGCCATCTACGCCGCCTTCGTGAAGTGACGTCGCAGACGTCATCCTGAGTGGTCATAGACCGCGAAGGATCCAGTAACATTTCAAAAACGACTCGGAATAAAATCCGGGCCGTTTTTTGTATTTTTAGAACGAGGTAATCAAATGACTGAAAATAAAGTCTATGAAGCGAAAAGCAAAAGTATAACTTGGGGATCCATGGTTTTATTCCTTTTTGGTGCCTTTGGATTTGTGTATTCCCTTGTTGTCATGGTGCGTTCTGGTGCGTATGATACCATAAATTTTATGTGGGTTTTCAAGGAATTGTTTTCGCTTTATTTTTGCTTTGTTGCCCTCAATCTGGCCCCGCAGAAAGTTGAATTCCTTGAAAATGAACTTGTCCGGATTACCTATTTGCTTGGCAATAGCATTACGATAAAACAGGAAACTTTTAAAATATCAAGAGCGAAGAATGTTAAAAAGGGATGGGCAGGTTGGTTGATGGCTAAGGGACATTGGATGTATTTTACTTCCGACGCTTTCCCGGAACTGGAAAAATATTTAATTCAAAAATAGAGGGGTCAAATGAGCGAAGGAGAAAAAATTCAATTTAACGGAAACCTGGCTTTGCTTAGGGTTTGCGCTATCGTGTACATTGTGAATGTATTGAACTTTGTCTTCAATATGTCCTTTATGGCTGGGCACGGTGGATTTTTCAGTTCTTTGTGGAGTGCACTTACGAATTCGTCGTTTGAAGATTTGCTTGCGACGGTCGGACTGTTGATTGCCTCGGGAGTTGGCTTGCTTGTACTGCTCGGTGTTTTAGCTGTTGTCGCTTTACTTGCGCTAGGGATATTTGCGCTTGTCAAAAAGAGCGTGAAGGCGCTAAAAATATTGGCGGTGCTGTTCCTTATCTGGGTTGTGCTGTGTGCATTCGCTATGAATCCTATAAGCGGTTTGTTGGGGAATGAAATGCGAGAAGTGAATCTTGCCCAGAGCTTCATTAGCTTGATTTTTAACATAAATGTTGTTGTTGCTGTGGCGGCGTTCTTTGTAACTTCGAAAAAGCGAGATGAAAGCGAGGCTGTTGCGAATGAAGATTTTAATTTGGGCTTGTTCCGTCTTTGCGCCATCTTTTTTATTGTAAGCGGGTTGAACAGCTTGGTTTATTTCGTTTGTACACAATCTCCCCTTTTTCAACTTGCTTTCTTCGGTGTTGTTAATTTAGCGGTCGGTGTATTTGCGCTTGTGAAAAAGAATGTGCCGGTTTTGGTGGCTGGGTCTTTGATGATCCTTATTCATATTTTGTTTAATTTATTCAATTTTATCCGCATCTCTGGATTAGACCCTTATATGGCGGCCTCGCTTGTTGCCCATACGCTTTTCCATACTTCAACCGTGATTGCCATTGCGGTATTCTTTACTAAACCTGAATGGGTGAAGGGTATTTTGCAGAAGATTAAAGGGTAAGGTAATTGTTGCAAAAAGAAATGCCGCCGATTTTGTCGGCGGCAGCATTTCTTAGCTTTATTCCTTAGCTTTCGAAGGGCCTTACTCTCAGCGTTACACCGAGCTCTTCGCAAATCTTGCGGCAACGCTCGATTTTTTCTTCGGGCATCACTTTCTCGACGACGGTCATCACCACGTTTGGCACATGTTCTTTTGCAAGCACTGCGAATTCTTTCAGCGCATCGAAGGATTGGATTCCAAATCTCGAACGCGTGAGTTCCAGGAATTCTTCGGCGTCCGGGGCGTTCATCGAGATGGAAACGGTGTTGAAGCGGCCTTCGAGTTCAGGCGTTACGTCTCTGCCGTGGATCAGGTTTGCAAGTCCGTTCGTGTTGAGGCGGACCTTTAATTTCGGGTATTTGCCGTGCAGCAAGTCGATGACTTTGCACACGTCGTGGAGGCGTTCGAGCGGTTCGCCGTAGCCGCAAAAGACGAGTTCGTTGATGACGGAGAGGTCGTACTTGTCGAAAATGCTCATGACACCATCGACGCTCGGTTCGCCGCCCTTGAGCCAGAGCGAGTTGCCTTCCATCATTTTCTTTGTCTGGCGCAAGCAAAAAACGCAACTGCACGGGCAGCGGTTTGTCATGTTCACGTAAATATTCTTGCCAGTGATGTCGCCGCTGTTTGCAATGTCCAAATAACCGGCTTCCCCGACATTTCCAGTTACAGTATAAACAACCATTTAATCCTCCATCAAGTCACGAAGGTACATCTCGAAGCACAGTCCCCAATGCGTGGGAACGTTATTGTCTTCGCAGTAGCGGATGCATTTTGTTACAAATTCAGCGGCCTTTTTGACCGATTCGTAAAAATCGTGGCCGTTCATGTACATGCCCGCGATGATTGAACTGATGACGTCTCCGGTTCCGCTGCGGTCGCCGCCGATGCGGTCCACCATCACGATTCGCGGTTCTTCGCCTTTGCTGTAGACGTAGTTCATGATTTGCTTGCTGTTGTACGGAATGCCGGTCACCACGATGTGTTCTGGGCCTTGTTCCGTGAGCTTGCGGCACATTTCGCTAAGCTCGGCGTCGGTGAATCCTTCGGCGCGGTATTCTGTATCGGTCAACGTGCAAAGTTCTGTCAAGTTCGGCGTCAAGATGTCGGCGTAGTGGACAAGCGCCTTCATCTTCTCGCACAAATTCGGCGTGTAGGTCTCGTAGAGCTTGCCGTAGTCGCCCATCACGGGGTCCACCAAGGTAAACGATCCGTTTTTCTTGAATGTCTTGAAGAAATCGATGACGATGTCAACCTGTTCTTCGGAACCAAGGAACCCGGAAGCAATGGCGTCGAATGATAAATTCAAATCTTTGTAGGTTTGAATGTAATCGCGCATTTTTGACGTGTAATCGTCAAAGTAGTATTCGGGGAACTGCGTGTGCGCCGAAAGAACAGCGGTTGGTATTGTTACCGCTTGAATTTTCATGGCAGAAACAATCGGTGCCATGACAGCGATGGAGCACCGACCAAATCCTGTAACATCATTAATTAACGCGATTTTCTTTTGAGACATGGCGAACTAAAAGTTAAAAATCTTTCTTTTCCGACAGTACGCGCACGGATGCAAATGCTGCCGAAACGATGACTGCAAGGAGCGTGGGGCCGAGAAAAACGGAATCGAAATGTTCTGCGACCTGGTAGGCGATAAAACCGGCGAGCCAGGCGAAAATGTTCCAGAGCCAAGCGCCGAGCGATTCGGTGCGTTCCTTCGAGAAGTAGAATGAAACGAGAAGTACGGCAGCCATCGGGGCGAATACGGAGGCGATCAGGTAGAGGAAGCTGATGTAATGTTCCATGATTCCTGAAATGGCGAGAGCAGCGCTCAAGAAACTCACGACGACACCTGCAATTTTCGGATTTATTTTACTGTAAATAGCCTTGGAAGATTCACCTGCGGAATTGGCGGCGAGGAAGTTTGTTGTCACTGTCGAAAGTACCACGATGATGATGCCCGGAATGCCGAGGCCTGCAAGGAGAATGGCTTGCGCGATGTTGTTGCCTGCGCCAATGCCCGAAATTTCGATACCGATAATGTACATCCAGAGGCTTGCAAACGTGTAGGCGATGGCAGAAATTGCCGTTGCCTTTACTGGTTTTTCGGCATCCTTCGTGTAGTCAGAAATGACGGGTAGCCAAGAAATCGGCATGGCGATTGAAATTTCGAAAATGTTCCAGAACTTGAGCGCGGTAGCGGTCGCTGCGTTCCCAGCGGCGCTTGCAACATTAGCGGCTGCACTTGAACCGCTGCCGAGTCCGAACAACTTCACAGAAAGAATCGCGAGCAGAACGGTGAGGGCTGCCATCACGACTGTTGTCACGTTGGCGGAACGGCGGATGCCCACATAGACCCATGCGGCGATAAGTGCGGCGAGAATCACGCAAGTCAAGGGGAAGGATATCGGCAAGTTGAGCCCTGCCAAAGCCGAAGCTCCTTGCGCGTTCAAGACGGCGACCCAGGCTAGCAACTGGAACGTGTTCAACGCAGCGAAGAACTTGGAGCCGTATTTGCCGAATGAGGATTTGGTCGTTTCCATGGCGTTCAAGCGGACGCGCGCTCCGATGAGGCCCACGAAAAAGAGCAGGATGCCGCCAAAAATGTGCCCGAGCACAAGCGGGAGCCAAAGCGAATCCCTTGCGGCGGCAGCGCCAATTTCTATACCCGCTTCGATTTCGGAAACGGAGATGGCGACGCCAAACCATATAATTCCATTTGCAAAAAGTCCTGTGCGTTTATCCATATTACGCCTCCTGTTGTCTCTTTCGCTTGTCGCTTCGCTTTCGTCATCCTGAAGCCGAAGGCGATAGGATCCATTATTTCTTGCATTTGTTTTTTGATGCTTCTTTCAAATGCGGCACAAAGATAGCAATGGGGTGGGGTGGTCGCAAGACCTATTATATATACTACTTTTTTATGCTTTGTTATAGATTTTTGCTATAGAAACGCTGTGGTGATAGAATTTGGTTAGAGATTGTTTTTGATGAAATTTGTGTATAAATGGAAATCCCCGCGGCATTATGCACACGGGGATTGATTCGTTTACCGTCATTGCAAGGGTTTGATCGATAGACTAGAGCGAACTTGGAATCTGTCTATCAATGAAGATAGTTGTAGCCTTGCAACAACAGCAGAGGTGTAACTTTTTACTTTTCTTCGCGCAGCTTCTTGGCAGCGGCGACGAGGTTCTTGAGGCTTGCTGTGGTTTCTGTTTCGCCACGAGTCTTGAGGCCGCAATCCGGGTTCACCCACACATTCTGTTGCGGAACCTTTGCGATGATTTTGTGGAGCGCGTCAACGATTTCCTGTTCAGACGGTACACGCGGAGAGTGAATGTCGTAAACACCCGGGCCCACCTGCGTTTCGAACTTGGCGTCGTTCAAGGCGTCGAGCAGCTTGAGGTCAGAACGGCTGGCTTCGAACGTGATGACGTCGGCATCCATGTTGTCGATGTCGCGGACGATATCGTTGAATTCACTATAGCACATGTGCGTGTGGATCTGCGTTTCGGGCTTGACCTTGGCGTGAACCAGGCGGAATGCCGGAATGGCCCAGTCAAGGTATTCCTTGTGCCAGTCGCTCTTGCGGAGCGGCAACTTTTCGCGGAGAGCGGCTTCGTCAATCTGGATGATTCTGATGCCGTTCTTTTCGAGGTCCAAAACTTCGTCACGGATGGCAAGGCCGATTTCCTGAGCCTGCGTCTTGAGTGAAACATCTTCGCGCGGGAAGGACCAGTTGAGAATCGTGACAGGACCCGTAAGCATGCCCTTCACCGGCTTCTTGGTGCAACTTTGTGCGAAAACGGACCATTCAACCGTAATCGGAGCGCTGCGGCTCACGTCACCCCAAACGACAGGCGGCTTCACGCAACGGGTACCGTAGCTCTGCACCCAGGCGTTCTGCGTGAACACAAAGCCGTCGATCTTGGAACCGAAATATTCCACCATGTCATTACGTTCAAATTCACCGTGGACAATCACGTCAAGGCCAATTTCTTCTTGCAACTTGATGCATTCGGCAATCTTCTTCTGGTTGAATGCCACATACTGTTCCTTGGAAATTTCGCCCTTGCGGAATGCGGCGCGGTTGGCGCGGACTTCGGCAGTCTGCGGGAAGGAACCGATTGTCGTTGTCGGGAAGGCCGGCAACTTGAATTCAGCTTTCTGCACTTCGCGGCGTTCGAGACGGCTCGGCTTGCGTTCGAAATCGGCAGCAGTGAGAGCGGCCAGTTCAGCCTGCACCTTGGCGTTCGCCTGCACACGAGCACTTGCAAAAAGCGCGCGATTCTTTTCGAGTGCGTCTGCGTCAGCACTTGCGAGTTCTGCAATTTCCACAAGCTTTTCTTCGGCGAATGCGAAGTGCTTGAGAATGTCAGCCGAAAGCTTCTGTTCTGCGGCGACCGTGTAAGGCACGTGCAAGAGAGAGCAAGAAGTGCCGACAACAACGTTTTCTGCAGCGACATATTTCTTGATTTCAGCGAGGATTGCGTTCTTCTGTGCGTAATCAGCGCGCCAGATGTTCTTGCCGTTCACAACGCCAGCCAAGAGGAGCGTGTCCTTCGGGAAGCCTGTTTTCAAAAGTTCGAGAGACTGAAGACCTTCGACGAAATCCAAACCGATAGCGTCAAAGCCGAGTGCGGTCACATCCTGATAAACATCGCGGATGTCGCCGAAGTAAGTCTGCAATGCAATCTTGAGGTTCTTCTTTTCGCCGATCTTTCTCAAGAGTTCAGCGTAAATCGTCTTGAAGAGTTCGCGTTCTTCTGCAGTCACGTCGAAGACGAGTGCCGGTTCTGCGAAAGAAATCCACTTGGCGCCTGCGGCGGCGAGCTTTTCAGCGAGTTCTGCGTAAGCGTTGACGGCTGCTGCTGCGAAGTCCTTGGCCTTCTTGTTGCCATTGTAACGTGCAAGACGGAGGAACGTGTATGCGCCAATCAGAGTCGGGACGGATTCGATGCCGGCTGCCTTGGCTTCGTTGAATTCTTCAACAGGCTTCTTGCCGACGAGCTTAAGTTCGGTAGCATCGTCAATTTCCGGAACAATGTAATGATAGTTCGTATTGAACCACTTCTTCATCGGGAGTGCCTTCACGTCGCCCTTTGCGCCCTGATAGCCGTGAGCGGCTGCGAAATACTTTTCGAGTGTGCTCAATTCGAGGCTCTTGTAGCGTTCCGGCACGACGTTCAGCAAAAATGCGGTGTCGAGAACGTTATCGTAGAACGAGAAGTCGTTGGACGGGATGAAGTCGATACCTGCGGCCTTCTGCTTCTGCCAACCATACTGGCGGATTTCTGCGGCGACCTTCTGAAGTTCTGCTTCGGAGATTTCGCCCTTGAAGAACTTTTCGCTTGCGAACTTGAGTTCACGATTCTTACCGATACGCGGGAAACCAATTACAGATGTTTTAATGCTCATAGTGTTTTACCTACCTTTTTACTTTGTTTTTTGAACGCTCCAAATATACCTCACTTTTTATCATCGGTAAAATACTATTTTTTATGCGTTCACTATAGATTTTTTCTATGGTGATTTATAACTAGCGATAAGGAAAACTTATGACTCTACAACAACTTAAATATGCCATTGCCATTGCAGACACGCGAAACATCACCGAAGCCTCCAAGCGAGTCTTTATCTCGCAACCGAGCCTTACCGCTGCTATCCACGAACTCGAAGAAGAAATGGGCGTGACGATTTTCAACCGTTCCAACAAAGGCGTGACCATCACAAACGAAGGCGATGAATTCCTTTCGTACGCAAGGCAAGTTCTGGAACAGGCAACGCTCTTGGAAGACCGCTATAAAGGCGGCAAGGGCGGCAACATGATTTTCTCCGTCAGCTGCCAGCACTATTCTTTTGCCGTGAATGCGTTTGTCGATGTTATCCGCAAGTTCGGCGGCCCGAGCTACGATTTTACGCTCCGTGAAACGCAAACAAACGAAATCATTGACGATGTAGCCAAAATGAAAAGTGAAATGGGCGTGCTTTACCTCAGCGATAAAAACGAAAAGGTTATCACGAAGCTCATACAAAAGAATAACCTCGTATTTGAACCGCTTTTTGCAACACCGCTGCACGTGTTCATGTCGTCAAAGAACCCTCTCGCAAAAAAAGAAAAAATCACTCTCGCCGACCTCAAGCCGTTCCCGTACTTGACTTACGAACAGGGCGATTTCAACTCCTTCTACTTTGCCGAAGAACCGCTCACCGCTATCGATTTCGATTGCCCGCGAAACATCAAAGTCCGCGACCGCGCCACGCTTTTCAACTTGCTTATCGGCCTTGACGGCTACACCATTTGCTCCGGCGTCATTAGCCACAAACTCAACGGCAAGAACATCATCGCAAAACGCCTTGATGTCCACGACAAAATGACTGTCGGTTATGTTATGCGCAAAGGTGTCACGAAATCACGCTACGCCGAAGCGTACATTGCAGCACTAAAGAAGCATTGCAAGTAGGGGGGGGGCGCTGTCATCCTGGAGGACAATGTCCGATATTACACGAACTCAATTACGAGCTGCTTGCCGAGAGCATGTGCCAGCTTGTAGAGTGTCTCGATGGAAGGTGAACCTTTCGGAGTTTCAAAGCGTTGGTATGCTTGCGGGGTGATGTTTGCGCGTCGTGCCACATCGCTTTTCTTTTGACCCCTGCGTGCTTCAAAGAGTTTGTATGCAATTTCGATTCGCGGGGAAAGTTCGACCGGGTAGAGCCCCTTGTCGGAATCAGGCATCGTCTTAGGAAGAATCATTGTGTTGCCAAGATCCAGGTCGCATTCCATCGCACCGTCCAGCGCGTCCTTCGCCTGCTTGAGTGCTTCCTCCTGCGTGTCGCCGAACGCGTTCACGTTGGGCAGATCGGGGAACGAAACCACGAAGCCCATGTCCTTGTCTTTCTCAATTTTCGCTGCGTAATTCATGGATGCCTCTACTGGTCAAATTGTTTCAAGATGCGCTTGAGATAGACGCCTTCTATCTCGTGCTTGTTTCGTTGTATGGGGACGGGACGCTTGCCTTGCTTCACGAATATGTGGTGGTCGCCGTTGATTCGCCCTAGTTCCCATCCTCTTTTCTTTGCGTAATCGCAGATTTCTTTAAATTTCATTGTTTAAAATACAATATATTTATTTAATTGTCAATATATTTGTTTATAAAAATAGAGGGAAGCACTCTATTTTCACCCCTTTTTCACCAAAATTTGAATATCAAGCAGCTTTTCCCAGTCTGCTTTGGTGCGCTTTTCGCGGGGGATGCTCCAGAAGTTTTTCCAGATTTCGTTGTTGAGGGAATCGATTTCGGCGGCTTGGGCGTCGGTGACTGTGCCGTTAGCGGTACTGTACATTTTGTGCTCCTTTCTGCGTACAAGCTTTATCAACGCAGATGTTTTTAAACGACTATCTAAAACTACACTTTTGAGCACTATTTGTCAAGAGGTGAAATTGAATTTTTCAAATGCGCCGAAAGTCAATAATTTTTTTGCCGTGACACTTTACTGACAGCGTAAAAACTTATATTCTCGAAGAGCTTTTTATACACCCAGATATTGTTTTTATGCCAGGTCTTTTTACGGAAGCGACACGCGTTCAACTGACTGCGATTCAGCATTTGGCTCGCATCGGCTACACGTATTTAGGAAAAATTTCAGAGTCCGGCGCAACGCCGGCGATTCCCTACGACTCAGAGACGAACATCCTTGTGGACATTTTTGCGGAGCAGTTCAAGAAGCTGAATCCGGCTGCGACTGTTTCTGCACAGAGCGTGCTTTCAGACATTCAGAAGGAACTGGATGACGACGATTTGGGCCAGCAGTTCTACAAGCGTTTGACCAGCTATTCTCCGCTTCGCCTAGTCGATTTTGAACACCCGGAAAACAACACGTACCATTGCACGGCGGAATTCACTTGCAAGAATGGCGATGAAAGTTTCCGCCCCGACATTACGTTGTTCATCAATGGGCTTCCGCTCGTGTTTATCGAGGTCAAGAAGCCGAATAACGTAGGCGGCATGGTGGCCGAAAGCAAGCGGATGAACGACGAGCGGTTCCCGAAGAAAAAGTTCCGTCGCTTTATCAACATCACGCAGTTGATGATTTTCTCCAACAACATGGAGTACGATGCCAAGGGCGGTGTTGTCCCGATTGAAGGCGTGTTCTATTGCACGGCGGCGAAAAACGAAGCGCGTTTCAACTGCTTCAGGGAAGAAAACCCCAAGCGTGCGGCAATCGCGCCGTTCCACGCCAATTATCCTTATTTGCCGATTCCTGCGGATCTCGAAAAGAGAGTCCTGATGGATTTCAATGTTCCGGTCTTGAAAGAGAACCCGGAATACAAGACGAATCTAGACATCAATACGCCCACGAACCGCGTACTTACTTCTATGGTGAGCCCGGAGCGTTTGCTCTTTTTGCTCAAGTACGGCATCGCTTACTTGCATGTTGAAAAAGAGAAGGATGGCCAAATCGAGAGCCGCCACGAAAAGCACATCATGCGTTACCAGCAATTTTTTGCGGCCATGATTATCCGTGAAAAACTGGCAGCGGGTGCGACATCCGGCATTGTGTGGCATACGCAGGGCTCGGGCAAGACGGCGCTTTCTTTCCACTTGAGCAAAGTCCTCAAGGACTATTACGCCAAGCAGAACAAAGTCGCGAAATTCTACTTTATTGTGGACCGCCTGGATTTGCTAGAGCAGGCGACCGAAGAATTGAGCAATCGTGGCCTCAAGGTGACTACGGCGAATTCCCGCACGGAACTCATGGAGCAGTTCCGCACGCAGCAGGCCTTGCAGAGCAACGCCGGTGTCGATGAAATTACCGTGGTGAACATCCAGAAATTTGAAAACGATACTGAGAAAGTGGATCTTCCGAATTACGCCACGAATTTGCAACGCGTGTTCATTATGGACGAAGCGCATCGCGGCTACAAACCGGGCGGATGTTTCCTTTCGAACCTTTTCAATGCCGACAAGAATGCCATCAAGATTGCGCTTACCGGCACGCCGCTCATCGGGAGCGAAAAGGCGAGTTGCAAGGTTTTTGGCGATTATTTCCACACGTATTATTACGACCGTTCCATTCAAGACGGCTACACGCTAAAGATTATCCGCGAAGATATCGAAACCAGTTACCGCAAAAAGCTGAACGATGCTTACGAAAGCGTGCAGAAACTGGTGGAGAAGGGTTCTGTCTCGAAGGACATGATTATTCGGCACCCCACATACGTGAAGGCGTTGCTCCGCTACATCATCAACGATTTGGTGAAGTTCCGTGCCATGCAGGGCGACAACGACCTTGGCGGCATGATTATTGCAGAATCTTCGGAACAGGCACGAAACTTGTACAAGTTCTTCAATGAGATTCAGGACGAACTCAATGAAAACCGCATCCAGAAAATCAACTTGAAAGCGGGCCTGATTCTCTTCGATAGCGATGACAAGGAAACCCGCAAGCAGATTATCAATGATTTCAAGAAGAACTACACGATTGATATTCTGATTGTCTTCAACATGTTGCTGACGGGTTTTGATGCACCGCGCCTCAAGCGATTGTATTTCGGTCGCAAAATCGAAGATCATAATTTGTTGCAGGCAATTACACGCGTGAATCGCCCGTACAAGAATATGAAACGCGGATTCTTGATTGACTTTGCCGACATCAAGAAGAATTTTGACGAGACCAATGCCGCGTATTTGCAGGAACTGAACCGCTACAACGATGCCGATACTGACCCGGACGATAACTTGCCCGACATGTACAACCAAGTCATGGAAGACAAGGATGCCCTTATCAACCACATGAAGGTGGCACGTCAGGCTCTGTTCAGTTATACCACCGACAACGCGGAAGTTTTCTCTACAGAGATTTCTAGCCTTGAAGACAAGAAGGTTCTGATTGAACTGCGCAAGGCGTTGGAACTCGCCAAGGACGCGATGAACCTTGTGCGTACTTTCGGTGACGATGCCCTTAAAAAGGACTTTGAAAAGCTGAACATCGAAAAGTTGCCGCTCATGCTTTCGGAAGTGAACCACCGCATTGCTATTATCAACCAGAAAGAGGCATGGACCAATAGCGAAGCGACTCAGTTTGCCGTGAACGAAGCCATGATGAACATCGAGTTCAACTTTAGCTGCATTGGCACTGAAGAACTGAAAATCATCGATAACGGTACGGAACTGCGAGAAAAATACAAACGCGCTCTTCGCGGATTCCTGGATAACTTCGATCACGAAGACCCCGTATTTGTTGAATTGGAACAGGAGTTCAAGCGCATCTTTGACAAGCACGGCTTTACCCCGGAAAACCTTGCCGTTTATAACGAGCAAAACCAGGCGATGAATGACATCCTGAAACGCCTCGAAGATCTTCGCAAATCAAACGACGCCCTCTTGCGCAAGTACAATGGCGACACGAAATTCGCCTACGTTCACAAGCGCATCCGCGAAGAGAACAAGGCTCGCGAACCCAAGCACCAGGCACCAATTATCTCGAAGTTCGACGAAGAAATTGTGCAGGCTCTCTTGACAATCAAGGGGACGATTGACGCGAAGGTTTTCGACCGCAACGACATCCTCAAACAGGACGCCTACTTCGGCAAGACCGTGATGAAAGAAATTGCAGACGGACTCGCACACTTCCCGCAAATCAAGCCCGAAATGCCCGATTACCTGTTTATCCAGCAGCGCATCGCCAAGCAGTACATAAACCAGTATAACGCCTACTACGGAAGCTAAAGGAGTCTGGCATGTACGAACAAAAACTTCTTGAAACCTTGAGTGAATATAAGGCGCTTCGTATAGATGAGCAGATAGATTACAACAAGTTCTATCTGTATTCCCTGATTACCCATTCTACCGCAATAGAAGGTTCTACTGTCACCGAAATCGAAAACAGGCTGTTGTTCGATGAGGGTATTTCTGCCAAGGGTCGTTCTATGGCAGAACAGCTTATGAACTTGGATCTTAAGGCGGCATACGACGAATGCATCAAGGTGGCGCCTCAGCATCCTCAAATAGATATTGATTTTTTGAAGCATTTGTCTTCGATTGTCATGCACAGCACGGGTTCAAAATACAATACGGTGTTAGGGGAATTCGATTCGTCAAGAGGGGACCTTCGCCTAGTTAATGTAACAGCCGGTGTCGGTGGAGAATCTTACCTTGCGTTTCAAAAAGTGCCCTCACGTTTGCAAGATTTTTGCGACTGGCTAAACAGGGAACGTTCGCAAATTGATAAGTCCGATATCGCTGCTCTTTACCGACTCAGTTTTTGCGCACATTACTACCTGGTGACGATTCACCCGTGGGTGGATGGCAACGGAAGAATGTCTCGCTTGGTCATGAATTTCTTGCAGATGGAATTTGGTCTGGTGCCTTCAAAAATTCTTGCGGCCAACAAGGCTGAATACATTATGGCGTTGCAGAAATCTCGCGAAAAGGACGATGTTGGTATTATTTGCGATTTTCTGTTCAACGAACATGCGACCAATTTACGCAAGGAAATTGACGATTTTAAACGGTCTATGACCTGCGATGTCGTAATAAAACCGGAAAATGTCGTAATAAATGTCGTAATAAACGATATAGAAAGACAGGTTTTGGATATGTTGCGAGGAGATTCTTCGCTTTCGGCGGCATCCATGGCCGAAAAACTGGAAATGAGTGCTCGCCAGATCCAGCGCGTTTTGGCATCGTTAAAAGAAAAACAAATTATCGAACGTATAGGCAGCAACAAGACTGGTTCTTGGCTGATAAAATGGAACGGAAACTAAATGAACATCAAAGACAAGACCATTGCCCTTATTGACTCTCTCAAGGCCACTTGCCAAACGTACGGCATGGGCAATGACGGCAACGAATACAAGATTATCACCCAGGTGTTTCTGTACAAGTTTATGGCCGACAAGTTCGGCTACGAACTCAAGAAAATCAATGACCCTTGCCTGAAGGCACTCAAAAAATCCGACAAGTGGGAAGAGGAATACGCGAAACTCTCCAAGGCCGACCGCGAAAAGGTGAGCCTCTTCTTGCCGCCCGAAGTCCCGGTGTTCAAGCCCGACTACCTGATTGCAAACCTCTGGAACAAGCAGGCCAAGGGCGATTTCGACGTCATCTTTGACGAGACCATGGTCGCCATCGCAAAGGACAACCTGGACGTATTCTACACCAAGACCGCGCAAGAAACGAAAATCCCCATCTTCGAAAAGCTCACCATCTTTGTGACCGACGACGCCCAGCGTGCAAACTTCGCCCGAGCACTTGTCGATAAACTCGTGAACTTCAGCTTCGAAGACGCCTTCGCCGAACACTACGACTTTTTCTCGGACATCTTTGAATACCTGCTCAAGGACTACAACACCGCAGGCGGCGGCAAGTACGCCGAATATTACACCCCCAAGGCCATCGCAAAAATCATGGCCCGCCTCTTGGTGGGCGACAACGCCGACTTGCACAACGTAGAATGCTACGACCCCAGCGCAGGCACCGGCACCTTGCTCATGGCGCTCAGCCACCAGATTGGCGAAGACCGCTGCACCATCTTTGCGCAAGACATCTCGCAGCGCAGTAACAAGATGCTCAAATTGAACCTGCTGTTGAACGGACTCGTATCTAGCCTCGATCACGCCGTGCAGGGCGACACCCTCCTGGAACCCTACCACAAGAGCGACGATGGCAAGAGCCTCAAGCAGTTCGATTATGTTGTGAGCAATCCGCCCTTCAAGATGGATTTCAGCGACACCCGCGACGATATCGAGAAGAAATGGAATGCTCGCTTCTGGGCAGGTGTGCCGAAAGTCCCGAACAAGAAAAAGGAGAGCATGGCCATCTACACCTGCTTTATCCAGCACGTGGTAAACAGCATCAAGGCTGGCGGCAAGGGCGCCATCGTCATCCCCACCGGGTTCATCACCGCGAAATCCGGCATCGAGCACAAAATCCTCGAACGCATCGTTGACGAACACATCGTCTATGGCGTGGTCAGCATGCCGAGCAACGTATTCGCGAACACCGGCACCAACGTGAGCGTGCTCTTCTTCGACAAGACCCGCAAAAAGACCGACAACGACAAAGTCACCCTCGTTGACGCAAGCAAACTCGGCAAGGAATACAAGGACGCGAATGGCCTCAAGAAAGTCCGCCTCGAAGACGACGAAATCGAGAAAATCGTGACCACCTTCCGCAAGGCCAAAGCCGTCGAAGACTTCAGCGTGGTCGTGACCTACAGCGAAGTCAAGGAAAAAGGCTACAGCCTGAGCGCCGGCCAGTATTTCGACATCAAGATAGACTACGTCGATATTACCGCCGACGAATTCAACGCCCAGATGAAAGCCGACACCGAAGAACTCGCCGCCATGTTCGCCGAAAGCCACAAACTCGAAAAGGAAATCCAGAAACAGTTGGGCAACTTAAAATTCAATTAGGGTGCTGTCATCCTGGAGCGTAGCGATAGGATCCAAAGAGCAAGTGTCATCCTGAGCGGACCCTGGAGCGCGAAGCGCGATAGGGGAAGTCGAAGGATCTAGGAAAGGTTTAGTAAAGATGGGAATGAAATTGAAAGGATATACAAAGGGGGAAGTCTCCCCCTCGCTTGCACTCCGTTGCTCGCTACCCCTTCTAGCGGGGGCACCCCGCAACGCCCCGATAACGCCACACGGATTTGTTCACGCCTAACGGCGTTTATGGAAATGTAGATGGAAATTCTGAATAACTATTCTGGCTTAATTTCTTTGATTGCGGCTGTTGCTGCAATCGGTGCAATTATAGTTCCTTTTGTCATTTTAAAACAGCAGCGGAAATACAAAGCGGAAAAAGAAGAATTGGCTAAAAAAGAAATGGCTGAAATGGAACGGAAAGAAGCTCAAGCAGAGTTAGATGCAATTGGAGTAATTCCTTTTGGTGCTCCGGGCTTTACTAGAATGGATCTTGCAAGAGTAAACTATCTGAAGAAAAAGGCAGGCAGAAGGTAACTCGGGGTGTCATCCTGAGCGGAGTGCAACGGAGTCGAAGGATTTAGGAAAGATTTGAATATGGAATTGAAACGATATAAATTAGGTGAAATTGGTGAAATCCGTATGTGCAAGCGGATTTTGAAAGAAGAAACGAATTCTGTTGGTGGTGTTCCATTCTTTAAAATAGGCACCTTTGGTGGTCGAGCTGATGTTTTTATTACTAGAGAAAAATTTCAAGAATACAAAAATGCTTATTCCTATCCTAAAAAAGGGGATGTTTTAATATCCGCAGCCGGAACTATTGGAAGAACTGTTGTATTTGATGGAAAAGATGCTTATTTCCAAGATTCAAATATCGTTTGGATAGAAAATGATGAAAGCAAAGTTTTAAATGAATATTTGTTCTATTGCTATAAAAATATTCGTTGGACAACATCTGTAGGAAGCACTATTCTTCGGTTATATAACGATGATATTCGAAATACGGACATTATTGTTCCCCCTTTGCCGGAGCAAAAGAAAATCGCCTCGGTCCTTTCCGCATTAGACGACAAAATCGCCCTGAACAAAAAGATGAACCAGAAACTCGAAGCAATGGCAAAACGCCTATACGACTACTGGTTCGTCCAATACGACTTCCCCGACAAAAACGACCGCCCCTACAAAACCACCGGCGGCCCCATGACCTACAACCAAATCCTCAAAAGGGAAATTCCCGAAGGTTGGGAAGTAAAAAGCCTTTTCGATTGTTCTGATGTTTTATATGGATTTCCATATGCGACAGAGCCGTTTGATGAAGAAAATTTGGATATTTCAACGAAACCATATTCTGTAATTCGTATTCGTGACATAAAGGACAATACAATTTCTGCCAAAACAACAGAAACCGTTGATGATAAGTATAGGACGAAAGTGAATGACCTTTTAATTGGTATGGACGGCTACTTCCATATGAGCTTTTGGCCTAGAAATGATGATTACGTAAATCAGCGAATCACTCGTATTCGACAAAAAGAGTTGTCTGTTATGATAATTTATCATCAGATTGCCCCTTTTATCAAGTTCAAGGAAGACCAGGCGAAAGGATCAACTGTCGGACATTTGAGTGATAAGGATATGAAACAGATTAATATCCTTGTCCCGAATAATCCGCAACTATCAGAAAAGTTTGATAGCATTTTAAATCTTATCACGAAGAACAAACAAGAAATCTCTCGCCTTACAAAACTACGAGATAAACTATTGCCCTTGTTGATGAACGGACAAGTGGAGGTCAATTAATGCAATTATATTCCCATAGGATTGCGTCTGCAATTCCAAACCCGTGTGGCAACTCCCAAAAACTTACCGCCCTCCACGACAAACTCCTCCCGCTCCTAATGAACGGCCAAGTAATAGTGGGGTAAAAAATATTATATGAGGTCAATAAGATGATTACAAATATTACAGTGAAAAATATAAAAGGATTTGATGATTCTTCAAGGGGAAATATTGATTTAGAATTGGTTCCAAATAAGGTGAATATACTGATTGCTCCAAATGGATTTGGCAAATCTTCGCTTGCCGCTGCTATTTCCTCATTGACTAAAAAAGGATTACGAGTTGATGTTGAAAATAAATTTAGGAAAGATGAGTCTAGAGAGCCCTTTCTATCAATGACCTTAAATGGGGAGATTTTGGAGGACGCAAAATTATCGAATGAAATCACGTGTGTTGTGATAAAATCCCATGTAGAAGCGACTTCAATTCAAAAAAATATGGGAAAGTTTTCGTCAGTGACAAATCACTTGGATATCTCAGATATTGTTGTGAAAAATACAATCCCTCCTAAAGCGGAGATATCGTATAAGTTTGAAAGCAAGAAGAAAGCTTTTGGTGTGAATGGCAAGATTCTTTTTAATATAAAAGACTTATTTGGTGATCCTAAATTTGTTAAAATATTGGATAATTATAAGGATTTATTTGATAAAATTTGTTCAACAAGGCGGCGCTTGGCCTTGATAGAGAATGTGGTATCTAAAATAAATACTTATAAGGGAACTACCGAAAAAATAAAAACATTGATAGATGAGTCTATATTTACAGAAATAAAAAGAGATGAATGTTATTCTCAAGTTGCTCTCGTATTAAACGAAAATGGATTTGCTAAAGATGCTTTAGATGAATTCATTATAATCTATCAAATAATTAAAATATGGGGAGGTGAAATAAAGAAATATATTAACTGTTTTATGGATCGTTATAATTATGAAAAAGAAAAGCGCCTTTTTGATGACTCATTGAATTTGTTAAGTCCTGAATGGAAAGGTATAAAGACAGAAGAAATAAAAAAATCCTTGGTAGTTCGATATCCTTATGCAAATGAATTGTCTAATGGGCAGCGAGATGTCTTGACTTTTGTGACAGAATTGATTAAGTTCAAGACTAAAATTAAAGAAGGGAAGAAATATTTTTTGTTAATAGACGAAGTCTTTGATTATTTAGATGATGCAAATACAATAGTTGCTCAATACTATTTGACGAATTTTTTAAATAAAGATTTATCTGCTGAAATTTATGTTTGTGTATTGACTCATTTGGACCCAAAATATTTTAGAAGTTATATTTTTTCATCAAAGAAAATCAATATTCAGTATCTCTTGAAAAGTTTACCTATTTCAGGAAATGCTATGAAAATGTTTATTGCACATAGAGAAGGTTTGTCAAATAAGAATGTGCCGAATTCCCTTTATAACAACTTGTCCAAATATCTGTTTCATTACAACCCGCAAAAGGTTGATTATTCATCGGAATTAACATCTTCAAAATCTGGTTTCCGAAAAACTTTTGGAAAAACAGAAGTCTTGAAAAATTATCTTATTGAGGAATTGAATAAGTATTTTTCAGAACGTGAACCGTATGAGCCTTATGCTGTAGCTATGGCACTCAGACATAGAGTGGAAAAAATTTGTTATGAGAAAATAGAATCAACATTAAAAAATGATTTTTTAGAGATTCATAAAACTACAGACAAACTTGATTTTTGCTTAGATCATGGTTTTGATGTTCCAGATGTTTTTTATATTGTTTCTGCAATTCACAATGAAGCGGATCATTTGAAATTTGACCCTAATAATCCGAATGATTTTTTGGAAAAGAGTATGGTTTATAAATTACAGAATAATGTAATCAAACAAGCTCTTAAAAAGCTATTTGAGTACAATGGCGAACCAATTTCTGTCGATTCAATAATGTAATGAAGTCAACATCCACTTAATTTGCAGAACAGGTAACAAATGTTTAAAATAGATTCTTTAGAAATAAGAAAAAATAAAGAGGCGAACAAGTCTCTTTACAAGAATTTGAAACCGGGATTGTATCTATTTCATTCCATAGAACCATCCAATTTATGGGGTGAACATGTGAATATACAAGCTATTGTTGGAAAGAATGGCTCTGGCAAAAGTTCGTTAATGGATGTTCTGTATATGGCTATTAACAATTTTGCCTATATGTTCGAACGAGGACATCACAGAGCCGCCGCAACATCATTATGCTATGTTAAGGGTTTATATGTAAATGTTAAATATTCGTTGGATGATGTTCAATATGTTCTTTCGTGCGATGGGAATTCTACTAAATTAATACGAGTCAATACCGAAGAAACTATTGCAAATTTTCATCTGAATTCAAGAAATGCAACTAGGGAAGAAATTGATGATAATGCCATTCGTACCATCGTAAAGAGTTTTTTTTACACGATTGTTTCTAATTATTCCATGCAATCTTTTATTTCATCTAATTATGCATGTGATACTAATGTCTATAACATAGATGAACACCGAGATGATGATTCCGAAAATGTAAATAGTTATGGACGATCTTGGGTTGATAATCGAGATAGCGAAAATGATTCAAAAGAAAAAATATGGTTGAATAGTATTTTTCATAAAAATGACGGATATGTTCGTTCTATTACGCTGAATCCATATCGAGATAATGGTGTTATTAATATGGAAAAAGAAAAAAAACTTGCAAAGTATAGATTAGTAGCGTTACTGATTGATGGAGCAAAAAGCAAAACAAATATATTTAGAGACTATGCATTAGATAGAATAACTTTTTCTTTAGACAAGGATTTTGTAAAGCGTAAATTCCCTAATTATTCTATTAAGAAATTGATTAATTCTGTAATAAAACAACTGGAGGACAAAGATAGTGATTTATTTAATATTGTGGAATCATTTAATTTGGAAATTGATTTTATAAAAAAACAATTGAATAACAAAGATAGTGATTTGAATTATGTTTCTGAGTCAATAAAATTGCAGTTGATTGCATTGGCGTATTTGCAGAAGAAAATGGAAAAAATTATAGAAAATTATGAATCATATAAATTGTATAGGTTTAATGAGAAATTATCGGTATATGACACTAATAACAAAAATAGAAAGAATCACCTTAAAGATTTATGCAAGCAAATAAAAGATGATCCGTCGCATGTAGTGACCAAAATCAAACAGACGATAAATTTTCTTTCGTGTAGAAAAAATAATTTTTTTGAAGAAAATGAGACTAAATCAAAAAAATGGCTTGATAAGGAATTTACATATAAGCAATATTGTAGGGAAGGATTTGTTCGCTCTTACGCTTCTTTAGATGAGATTGTGGCAAGTTTCCCGCCTCCAATATTTAAGTATGAAGTTTATTTAAATAGAATTGTTTTAAATGATGTGGATAAGTATAAAAAACAAAAAAAATATCTAGGATGTATGGCTGTTGATGTTGCAAAATCAATGCAAAATCTTCCAAAAGAGGCTTTTTTTATTTCAACGAAAGGTGGTTTGTTGAATACAAAAAGAAATGGTAAAAGATGTGACGAATACTTTAACAGGGGAATAAACATAAAATGGAATGGGGAATATTGGAAAAGAGATGAGATAAATCTAAGCGAATTAAGTTCTGGAGAGTTGCAGATGATGCACACCCTTTCAACGCATGCATACCATATAAGAAATATAATGTCTGTAAAAAATGATGCAATAAAGTATCATAGTATAAATATGGTTTTTGATGAAGTTGAAATTTGTTTTCACCCAGAATACCAAAGACAATTTATTTCTCGATTATTAGCTATGCTAAATGCTCTATGTAGGTTTGAACAAAATTGCAATTTCAACATTTTTATATTGACTCATTCACCTTTCATTCTGTCGGATATACCATCATCAAATATTTTGTATATGGAAAATGGACAAATGTTGGATAAGAATAAATATGGGCTACAAGAGACCTTTGCGCAAAATGTAAGTGTGTTGTTGAATCAAAGTTTCTTCATGAATTGTTTTATAGGTGATTATGCGAAGAAAAAAATTGCAGAGATTATTGATGATATAATGAAAAAAAAGAAAACTAAACAGCATCAGTTGGAAACTCGTATAAACATGATAGGGGATGAATTTATTAAAAGCCAAATGAAGAAACGAATAGAGAAAGTTTAGTATGTATAGATTTTTTATTGATGATGTTGAAACCCATGCTTCCGACGTTGCGAAAAAATTAATTAATGGGGTAAAAGGCCTACAACGTCCTGTTGTAAGAAAAAAAGATGGTAGTGTAGATGAATATAAAGGATTGGCCTTGTTGAAGTCAAAATTAAAAAATGTCCATGCTGATGATGGATATTTGGAATACATTCAACATATTATAGATCATTATGATGAGATTCTTACGCTACGCCCTTCTCAATTTGAGAAGTTTAAGGATGATTATTTCAATATCGCCGATGTTAATTTGTCAACTAAATTTAAAATAGACAATGTACATCAAGAGTTTTATAAGCACGTTGCTTCATATATGTGCTGTAACACAGTGAAAAAGTATGTACGAAGAATTATGATAGATTCTTTAAAAATAAGAAAATGCATTTATTGCAATGATATAGAAATTCAGGAAATGGATCATTTTAAGCCAGAAGCTATGTATCCTTTTTTGTGTACATCTTTTTTTAATTTATTCCCGTCATGTAAACGATGTAATGGCAAAAAAAATAAATGGACAGGAATAAATGAGTTTTGTTTATATCGGGAGAAGGAATCCGAGGATTGCAACCCATTTAAATTTGATTTTCCGGAAATTTTGGAAGATTATTTAACATATGAAAATGAAAAACATACCATAAAGTTTAGTAGTCCTAGCGGATATGCAAAAGAAGAAATTGGCGATGCGTGTTTGGATATTGAAGGTCGTTATAATGATGTGCTGTCTGATGCTCGCAAACATTTGAAATCCGTATTAGATAAGTACAAACATCAGATGGGAAGTCTTCCTGCGACATTAAATGCGTGCTCAGAATTGGGCATTACAAAAAAAGATGAAATTGAATTTGTTCTTGGCGATTGCTATAAGGTGGAAGACATTCATAAAGATAGATTTGTAAAAATGACTATTGATTTTGGAAAAGAGACTGGAATGCTTAAATAGATTGTACCTTGGTATTGTGCTGAGCGGTGCCATACTTAAAAAAGGAAATTGCATAAAAGTTGGCTTTTTTATCTCCCGCCTTTGAATATAGGGATTAATCAATGTGTTTAATTATTTGTGAAAATAGTTTTGATTTGCATCATAATCTGTCGACAAGCTTTTCTGATTATCGTAAATTTCTTGATGAAAAATATCCTGATGTGGTACCGGGAATTCTTGAAAATGAATACTTCTTCGGTGTAATGAATGAGGATGATTATTGGACTGATGTTGAAGACAATCTTTTCTTCAGTTATGAACGGATGCTTGAAGATTCACACGAAAAAAGCATACGCAGAATTGAAAAAAGAAGTGCGAAATCATTAAGGATGCGTATGAATTTTTCAATGCAGATTATGAAATGATGAATAAGATGATGCGGTTGTATTGTGATTATTTGGTGAAGAATTTGCAAAATGCTAGTGGTGCAAATGTCTAACTTCCGAAAACTGTTTTTATAGACGATAGAATAGTCAGGATTTCTTTTAGTGTTGGTGAAAGGCCGGAATTATTGGTATTAATTTCAATTTTGTCCAATTTCTTTATGAGCATATCTAGTTTTTTGTTTATTTTCCCCAGATCAATCTCAACAGCATCCTTCGTCTTTTCGTCTTCTTTTCTAACGAAAATGATATCCTTGTCCTTTTTGAAGGTATCTTTTGCTCGTTGGACATATTCTTTATCGACATTCTTTAGGCAAAGACGGTCGAAATCAAAACTTTCCTTGCTGTTCTTTTTTATGAATTCTACATCCTTTACTGTAGCGAGAGAAGAATTGATTCTTTTGAATAGCGAAGGTGCGGCATCTAATTCTTTAATAGTAATTCCTGCTTCTTCGGCAAGGCGGATAATAAGAGATGTTCCATTGGGGCCTGTGCCTGGATAACCTGATGTCAATCCGCTTTTGATAAAGACAACGAGGTCCCGATTTTCAAAGCATAGCATTAGGGCGTGATAATTTTGGCAAGTTAAAATGGTCATGTCCGTAATTTTACGACTGCCATAAAGACGCTTCATAAAATCGTCAATGCAATACTGGGTCGCTCTAGTCGAACCTTCGTATTTGATATCGGTGCAATAAAGGCCGAGCGGATCGTTATCGAGAATCATATAAAACTTTTTTTGAATGTGATTGGGAACGTTGTTAAACTCTTTTGGCCTTTGGAATGTTTTCAATGACAGATTCAGGAAGACTTTTGATTCTCCCGTTTGCTAAATCTATTCCAGAGGCGTTTTGATATCCTAGCGCATAAAGAAACATTTCTGCGCCTAAAACTGTTGGTACCATGATAATCCCATTCTTCGGTAAGGGAAATAAACATTTTGATTTGTCAGAATCAGAACCAATAGCGCAATAATCACCGATTAAACCTTGGCTTCTTAGACCCATAATTGAATGAAGGAGAATGGAACTTTTATTTTCTTCTTTCGAAAAGTCCATAGCTTTATCATAGTCATTAAGTGAAATGAGAATCTGTATGTCTGGTTCGGTTCCTAAATTTATGGGATTATCTTTGAAAAGATTAAAGACTGAATAATAAAACAAATAGTGCAATCGCAATTGATATACAGACATTGCTTTTATCAAATTTAATATAGATATAGCTCTGTCGTCTCTGTCTATTGAAGTTCGTGAACTAGCTAAAACGCCTCCATAATATTCGGTAAGTATTTCGTTTTCGCAAAATTTTCCATCATCTATAATATTTTTTAAAACTCTTGGAGATACTTGACCGTTGTCGTTAATTCTATCGCCAAGTTTTTGTTTTGCGTTCGAAAAAATATTGTTGAGATTTATATTACATTTTTCAACAAGATTTTTTATTTCTCCACCTATATAATCTGCAGTAGGGCCTAGGATTTTCTTTAAAAGGTCCTTAGATGAGATGATTGTTGCTGTGGTTATGATTGAGACGTCAATATCCATAATTTCTCCCTATTATTTGTTTTACTCCCACACGATATCTTCTTCAGCCTTGTTGCGGACTTCAACAAGAATTTCAACATTTACTCGGTTCACAAGCCAGCCACGCAGACTGCACTGCTGAATGAATTCGGCTATGCGATTTTTGCCGTTAAGTTCCTTAAGCGTGACAACTACGCCAAAGGGGAGTCCTTCGCCGTCATGCTGTCTTAAACGGTTCATTGTAGTGAGTTTAATACCCCAATTCCCATTGCCATTGGCGTAAACCTTGCGGGGCTTGCTTCGGCTTGTCAAGTTGTCTGCGATATACTTGATGTTGTCCCATTTGCGGAAATACCGGCGGACATGTTCTTCGGTAAAGTCATTCAAGTCATCGATGTCATCGGGTTCTTCTTTGTTGCCCTTGATGCTTTGCACTCGTCCTTTGTCATTGATTCGTCCGAATCGGAGTTCCATCTCGGTGTTGGTGTAATCAACTCCCTGGTTCCGTTCACAGTTGGGGTAATAGCAGAGTGTCGCCCTTGCTACAAAGGGGTGTGTGTCGTTTGCTATTGGGATGGGGATGCCGTAGTTATAGGTATTGTATTGTTGAGATTCGCCCATCAAAATAAAACGGATTTCGTCATCCTTACTGCGGATGATGTCGTCGATTTTTCTAGGAGCAACGCCATATCCGATTTTTGTCGATGATTCTTCATTTGGGGTCCAACCGGCGGCAGAATCTATGAGCATCGCTTTGGCGACTTCGCGACGTAAACCCATGACATAAATCAAGTAGGCCATTTTTCGGGCAATCCATGGCGCCGCATACGATGTTCCAGAAACTAGCGTTATGCCTTTAGGGCCATATGCAACCATTTTTTTCTTATAGTCACCACCATAATAGCAGAGGTCGGGCTTGTTGTAGAATGAGAGAACGGGCCCAGTACGTGTATAAGACGCCGGTTTCTTTTCAAAATTTACGGAATTTACAACAATGGAATTGATGGAATCTGCCGGTGCTCCGATTCGCTTTTCACCGTTTTCGCCAACATCCTTATTCGTTCCTGCGATAATGAACGTTACATCATTTTCGTATTGGATTTTGTCAAGGATGGCTGCTTCTGGAGAAATATAGTTCTCGGGAATTTCTTGTTTTGAACCGAGCGAAAGGTTCCAAACTTTGATGTTCTTATTTTCAGAGACAATTTGCCTGATGGTCTTTAATATGGTAAACGTGCTACCGACATTTCCGGCAAGAACGCCGAAATGCTTTACGCGAAAATGGCCGCAACCGTCGTCAAGTTCCGGATTAAGCGCTGGGCCATCTACGATGATTGAAGAAACCGTGGTTCCGTGTTCGGAATCTTCCTTTTTGATTTCGATTTCATCGGAGACAGTGTTGACGTAATCAACCCATTTTGAAAAATAGGCGTTTGTATCGAAAACGGTATCAATGACGCCGATAATCGGTTCATTTGTTGGCTCGGCAATGCGAGGCTTTACACCTTCGGCGGTTTCAAAATCGTCTTTAGTGTATTTGGAAATATCTGAAACGGCCATTGCAATAAGGTAAGGAGCCTTGTTGTTCAAGATGCTTACTTCATGAGGATTTAATTGCAATGTAGTTCCGTTGATGATTCTGTCATTGGTTATGACGATGCCGAAACTTCTTAGCAAATCCACAGCGTCTTCGCCGATGTCATAAATGGAAATAAGGGAGGTTTCGTCTAAATTTTTCGGAGCGCGGTCTTTTGCAAAATGACTTATATAAAAGCAATCTTTTACGCACTGCATAAATGGCGTTTTGTGCATAACTTTGATTGACCATGTGTCCGTAGATAATTGCTCTAGATCTTCGGCGGTGACTTCTCCGCCGAAATTGTTTTCAATAATTTTTTGGCAGTCATCTAGGCGCTCTATCGCCTTGGTGAATTCGCCTTTGTCAAAGCAGTAGGTGATGATATGTTTTGTTTTTGTCTTATCAAATTTTGCACCTACAATATGCTCGTCGCAATTGAATGCGAAGATACTACGCATACGGTTGCTTTTGGCAATAATGCGGTTATAATGTACATCTAGCAAAGCCTTGGATAGTGTAGAATCGTGCAACCATCTTGATTGCTCGATTTTAAGTTCCTGAATTAGCAATGCGACATGCTTTGCTGTTACGGCACCTTTGCTGGGGAGCTTTGGGGCACCCGATGTTGTCGGATTAGGAGCGTGTTCAAATCGCCCTTTTAAAAGGAGAACGTCATTCATTATTTATCTCCTTGTAAAGCTCTGGCTACTTGGCTCTTTGAAACGCCAGAAAGTATTTCGATTTCGCGGACGGTGAAACCTTGTTCCTGTAATTGCTGCAAATCGCTTGGAATGTGGCCGATGAATTTTTCGTACAAGCGTCTAAGGTAATCGCACTCAATGCTTGCATCGCTGAATGCGACGGCTGTCTTGATGATGTTCTTGAGTTCACCTGGATTGGGGAGGCTTCCGTTCTTGCTGATAATCTTGAAGAATAGCCTCGTGTTCCGACCGGCAATTTTGAACTTGGTCAAGAAACTGTTTAAAATAGATTCTGCGATTTCTTGCAGGTCTTCTTGCGTGTATCTGTTGAAATCGACTATGGAATCGAAACGGCGGGAGAGCGCCTTGTCAAAGTGCTTGAAAAGGTTCGTCGTGGCGATGACGGTAATCTGTTCATTCAGGTTGTCGAAGCCCTTGAGAATGGCCGACGTGGCGCGGCCCATTTCGCGAAGGTCGTGAGAGTTGGTTCTGTCGAGGGCGATGGCGTCTATCTCATCGAACAGGACGAGAATTTTTTCAGGGTGCGCAAAATGGTTCAGCTCATCGAACAGTGCGGCGATGTTCTTTTGCGTCTGGCCGAGCTTGCTGTCGATGATGGGGTCGAAATCGACGCAGAACAGGTCGCGCTCCAGAATGCGGGCGATTTGCCGTACGGATTCGGTCTTGCCCGTTCCGGGTGCGCCCTGGAACAGGAACTTGTTGATTCCCATGTTCCGCTGGATGGCGTTGATGATTCCGATAACGTCCTTTTCAATGGGCGTGGGGAGCGGCAGCGAATCGTGCGAAGGGGCGACCTTGCGGAAAAAGGTCATCTGGTCTTCGTGCATTTGCGGCACAAAGGCGTTCGCGCTGGACATAAGGGCCATGATGTATTCCGAAAGCTGAAAATCGCCGCTAGCGTCAAAATCCCGGGCAATTTCGTATGCCTCCTCGCGGAATGCGGGGTCGTTTTTCTCGGCGTAATAGCGAATCAGATTGATGACATTCTTCTTTTTCATGGACTTGGCCTTCCTTGTCCTTAATATAAACAATATTGGGACAAAAGTCAAGCATTTTGGGACAAAATGTAAAAATTATGGAAATTTATTAGACGAGGATTTTTGCTATAAATCCCCATGTCTTCCCCGTTCCTTACAATTCCTCGTGCGCGTAGCATGATTTGGCCCGGTTCCCAGCAGACCATGGGCGAGCTTTTGGACCAAGACAAGTTCAGTTGCAAAATCCGCGAATATATTGACGAGGCGGTCGCTGACGATTCCAACCCGATTAAGCAGGCGAGGCGCGAGATAATAAAGAAACTGGAAGGCTGCTATTGAGGGGGTGGTGATGGATTTTTTTATCAGTTTGTCATTTCCTGTCATCCACTTGTAAGTATATTTAACGGCCAGATTGCCGAACTTTTTGCCACCTCGGTTCCAAATATCAATATACACATCGCCAATGTCTTGCAGGACAAGGAATTGGACGAAAATTCAGTTGTAAAGTGTTACTTTACAACTGCCGCAGATGGCAAGAATTACAATGTCCGGTTTTACTCCTTGGATATGATCTTGGCCATTGGTTTTAGGGTCCGTAGTAAGCGGGGGACTCAGTTTCGAATTTGGGCGAACCAGCACTTAAAACAGTTCTTGGTGAAGGGTTTTGATATTGATGATGAGCGCCTCAAGAATCCAGATGGCAGGCCCGATTATTTCGATGAACTCCGCAAGCAGGATATTTATATTGCCAAGAATTATCTGACTCACGACGAAATCGATTCGCTGAACCGTTTGACGGTGCTGTTCCTGGACTCTGCGGAATTGCGTGTGAAGGAACGCCGGGACTTGACGCTGGATTTCTGGCGCAATAATGTAGATGCCTTGCTTAATTTCCAAAATAAAAACGTGTTACGCAATGCAGGGCGTATTTCAAATAAGCAGATGGAATCGCATGTTTCTGAAATTTACGACGAGTTTGCCCTCCGTCGCAAAAAGCAAGATGCCATTGATGCCGATAAAGCAGACATGGAAGAATTGCGACAAATCGAGCAAGAGGTTGGGCGTAGAGGGTAGGGACTTCGTTTTCTTTACCCCCACACAATTTCTTCTTCGGCCTTGCGGTATAGTTTTGTTGAATGGCTTTGATAATCCCGATGATATTGAAATCATACAAACCTGACATTTTAAGTGGTTCGTATAGTTTCTAAGAAAACGGGATATTGGGAAATTAGGAATAGGTCTGTTCCCCGCAATTCTTATGATGAAAAACATTTTTTTAAATTCTCCCTATGCGCATTTCACTCCATACCTCTTTCTTTATCGCCTCTCTTTCCTTCCTCCTCTCGGCTTGTTCTGAGTCTTTCACGGATCGGCGTGACGGGCAGAGTTATGATGTTGTGAAGATTGGCGATCTCACGTGGATGGCGGAAAATCTGAATTACGAAACGGAAACAAGTGCTTGCCCAGATGGTGATACTCGCAATTGCAAACGGTTGGGGCGGCTCTATACATGGGCGGAGGCGAAAACGATTTGCCCTGAGGGATGGCGCCTCCCAACGAAGGCGGACTTTGCGCAGCTCCTCGCGCAGCCCGACGCTGGCGCTCCCGATGCGGTCTCAAATAAAGTTGGCGAGGCGTTAAAATCTCGCGATGGTTGGTTCAAGAAAGGAAACGGCTCTGATGAATTCGGATTCAACGCGCTCCCGGCGGGCTATCGCGGCGCAATCTTGAAAGCGGATGATGGTGCAATTATGGGTGGCAAGTTCGATGGCATCGGCGGTTATGCGTATTTCTGGAGCGCAACCGAAGATGCTGAAAATCCGGAATCGAATGCGTATTATTTGTTCTTGTTGTTCAGCAGTGATGCTGCGAGTTTAAATGCGTTTGCGAAAGAGGACTTTCGCTCCGTGCGCTGTGTCCGATAATCTAATTTGTTTCTAAATTGTTGATACTGTTGGTATCGAAATGTACAAGTATTTAGTCGTCATTTTGCTTTCGTTTTTGCTGTATGGGTGTGCGGCTTCTTTCAATACCGCAAAAAATATTCCTAATAAAGGAACGAAGGGTAAAGTCATTATTACGAATGCTTTGGGAAATGCTGCTGTAAGCATGGATGGTGTTTTTATAGGGACGACTCCTTTAAACGCACCACTCCCAGTGGGAGAACATCGAATTACTTTGAACCATTTGGGAAAAATTATTTATGATTCAACTATCGTTGTGACGGATGATTATGATAGAAATACGACGACCGCTTTAGTTGGTGGTATTGTCGGTGGGTTTGTTCCTTTTCTTCTTTTGCCGTTTCCGTTGAATTTAGTATCCATGTTGTGCCGTCTATAACGACATTTACGGCAGAACGAGAATATGCAGATAAAATTATTGTTAATGATTTCATCCCAAAAATTGCGATGGAGAATGAATCTGAGCAGAAAAAAACGCCAAAACAGGAATATTCATCTTCGGTTTCTCTAGTAGATGATTCGGCGGAAATCATGGCGAGAAATGATGCGATGATTCACGAATATAATGACATTTCGGAAAACTTACCATCCCAAAATTTGTCGCCTGAAACTGCGATGTACGAAGTTGATAAAGATAAGATTTTATTCCTTAAGTTTACACGTAATACAAAAAGCTCAATTTTTGTAGCTGCAACATCTGTTTGCTATGATTTAAAGTCTGATTTGGTTTGGGCGTATGAACCTTATCTGCAAAAAACAAATACTTATTACAGCAATGATTTTTTGCCATGTGATTTGGATTCGATCTCATATACAAGTGAAATCAAAGCCGGATTGATTGGATTTGGTGCAGTGGCTGGAGTTGGGGCGATTGTGGGGGCTATTGTTGGCGGAGGCAAAGGTGCTTTCACTGGAGGCTTTGCAATGGGTGCGTTTGTTGGATTACCTACAGCGTATATTGTAGGTGGGGTGGTAAACAAAAATAATAAACGTGCATGCCAACGTTTTAGGGATGGTGAGCAAGTGAAAGAATGGTATCGTCGCTATTCTTGCCGTCAGAATACAAATCCAATTCCTGAATCGAAAAACCAATAGCTTCCTTTAACGGCTGGACTCAAATAGAGTGTTGCTCCTGCAGAAAGTTGTACGTGCTTTGCTATGAGGATGGATACCCCCAAATATTGCGAAATGATGAATGGAAAACGGAATGAAATTTCGTAATCGCGAACTTCGTCATCCCACCAGGGCCTGTAAAAGAACGGCGCGTATGAAATGGCGATGAACTTTATCGGAAAAAAATTAATGAATCCTCCAAAGCCTCCGTGGAGTTTGAATTCTTGATATTCGCCTTCTTCTTTTCCAGTATAGTTTTCATAACCGTACGCTATTCCTTGGTATTCATGGGATACCCATTCAATCTTGTTGTTGGATGTGTTCATGCTGGCGTTTAGATATGCTGTTACACCAACTTCAATGTATCGTGAGTTTATTCCAATAGAGCCTCGGATAAAAGGGTATGGGTCAAGCCCGATTCCTGCACCCCATAAAGAAAGTTCATTTTTGCTAAAATAATCAAATGAACCTGTTATGGGGAATCTTTTGAATCGGTAAGCGATATTCGCATCCCCTCCTTGTAATTTAACTCCATCTTCGTGGATGTCGTCGTTTTGAATGTCTTCGAGTTGCCATGTTTCCTTGCCGTAAGAACGGATTTGTACACTTGCTCGCATGGCTCTGGATTTTTCATCCATGGAAAATGCCGCTCCAGTAAAAGGCGTTGGAGCATATACATCGAATATGCCTTCTTTGACGCTTGCTTTTTGCCAGCTGCAACTGCATAGGAACGCTCCTATGCATGTAACGAGTGCGTATATGACAAAGACTTTTCTTACAACAAATAATCCATCCTGATATTCCGCATGCTTTCGAACAAATTTGCCTTGAGCGTGGAGCTTCCTTTCGTCAAGCTCTTGATTTCTTCGCGGATGGTCTTGCGGTGGCTTGCTTTCGAGAATTCGCAGGTGCAGGTGAACTTGCGGATGTCCGCGTCTTCGGCATACGCGATGATTTCGCTTTCTTCGCAGTAGCAGAGCGGGCGGATAATGCTGCACGGGTACTTTTCGTATGGCACCATGGGCGGCATGCCGCTGAACTCGCCTTTGTATAGCATATTCATCAAGAGCGTCTCGACGATGTCATCCATGTGGTGGCCGAGTGCAATCTTGTTGAAGTTGTTTTCGCTTGCGAACTTGATGAGTTCCGTGCGGCGCTGCGTGCTGCACCAGTAGCAATTGAGCTTGCGACCTTCCTTGAGACGTGCTTCTACGGCGACGTCTTTAAAATAGAACGGCACTTGCGGGTATTCTTCTGCCATTCGTTGCAAAAATTCGCGGGGAGCCTTGTCTGCAAAATCGCTTTGAATGTGGATGGCGGCAAGTTCGCACTTGGGCCCGAATTTGCCGAGTCGTGCGGCGAGTTCCATCAACAGCACACTGGAATCCTTGCCACCGCTTGTGGCGATAAGCACGCGGTCTCCGTCTTCAATCAAGTTGAAGTCGTGAATGGCTTTTGTGATTTTCTTATTGACTCGTTTACGAATTTGACTCGGCATAATTACTTTATCCGAAGCTCGCGAATTTCTCTTTGCGCGCGGCGGTTCTAAAATGACTCATTAAAAAAGGCTCTCTCGCGAGAGCCTTTAAATTTTTCACGACCGCGACTAGTTGTCGGTGAGGTGCGTCGGCATCAACAAGAACGAGAAGTTCATGTTTTCGCCAACCGGCTCGATGATGCAAGCGCCAAGCGGATTGTTCATCTTCATGATGACTTCTTCGCTCTTGCACATGCCGAGGATTTCTGCGAGGAACTGGCCGTTGAAGCCAATGCAGAAGCTGCCTTCGCCGTTGTGCGTGATAGCGAGTGCTTCGCGAGAATCGCCGCCGACATCCGGGTCTGTGGCGCTGAGTTCGAGAATGTTGCCGTCGAACTGCAAGCGGATCTTGCGGGTACGTGCGTTAGCCATGGAAATCACGCTGCGGATCTTGTTCTGGAATTCCGTGGTGTTGGCCTGAGCGGTGCGTTCAAACTGCTGCGGGATCACAGAGCGGTAGCTCGGATACGGTCCTTCGTAAAGCTTCGAGATGACCTGGATGGAACCCGTGTTGAAGAGGATGTGCGTTGCAGACGTGCGGACTTCAACCGTGGAGTCGCCCTTCGCCATGTGCAGGATGTACTGCAATGCCTTGTGCGGGATGATGACGCCGTTCGAAAGTTCTGCGCCTTCCTGGTCGATGGCGGCGCGGCCCAAACGGTGACCGTCTGTTGCGACCATGGAAATCTTGCCGTCCTTCGCTTCGAGGAACACACCGTTCAAGCTCAAGCGCGTGGAGTCGGTAGATGTTGCAAACAATGTCTTTTCGGCGAGGAATGCAAGTTCGCTTGCGGCGATGTTCAATGTTTCGCCATTTTCAATTTCCGGGAACGGCGGAAAGTCGTTCGCGTCAAAGCCAATGATGCTTGCCTTACCGCGTTCACTCCACTGGATCTTGACCAAGTAATCCTGTGCGTCGAATGTGATGTTTGTGATGCTCGGGTCCACGAGGCTCTTCACCTGATCGAACAGCTTGCGTGCGTTGATGACGACTGCGCCATCACGTTCGCCCTGCACTTCCACCTTGACCCTGATACCGAGGTCGAGGTCGGTTGCACTCACTTCGAGGAAGTTACCTTCGAGGCGGAGCGAAAAGTTGTTGAGGATCTGGATGGTGGACTTGTTCGGAACGGCGCTAATTGCCGCTTGCAGTGCATCCTGCAAAACATTCTTCTGGATAGTGAACTTCATTAATTAGCCTCTCTGGATGATCATTGTTCCTACGAAAAACACAACGACAATGATGGCGAGGAGTACGATGACTCGTTTATCCAGCGCGTTTGACTTCTTTGGAACGAATTTTTTGACGTTTTGCTTTGCTCTTCTGCGATCGCTGCGACTCATAGAAAAATCTCCGTTGTTTTATATCGAAAAATCTACTATTTTAAAGGCTAGTCGGAAGATATTATGAATGAAAATACTCTAAATAAGCTTAAAAATACGGCAAAGGACTGCGCTGCCAACGTGCTTTCTCGCGTTGAATTGTCGATGGTAGAGTGTAAGCTCAGAAATAAGTTCCAGTTGCTCGGACAAAAGGTCTATGAGGCTATTCAGGAAGGCCGTCTGGACTCCATCAAGGATGATCCATCTGCTGTCGAAGCTGTGGGTGCCATCTTTGAAATCAAGAAACAGGTCGCAGAACTTGAACAGAAATTGAACAAAACCGAAGGTCCTAGTGAAAAAGCTTGAGGTCCACATCTACCCGAATAAGGATTCTCGCGGGAAAGATGTCACTTTCTCTGTGAAAAAAGTAATTATTTACTTTGTTTTAACAGTCTGTGCGATTCTTGGATTCATTATGTTTTCGCCAGTGCAAATTGTGGAGAACTTGTCTAATGGCAATCTGATGGATGTCTATCACCAGAATTCGGTCATCAAGAACGAAATCAAGAAAATCCGCACCGTGGTCGATACGACAATTTTGAAAATCGAAGAAACGCGTATCGTACGCGATAGCACCTTGAAACTCGGCGGGCTTGGCTTTACGCTTGAAAATGCGGTGTCGGAGGATGAGTCTCCGAAAAAGAATTTGCATGACATGAGATCGACGCTTCGCAAGACGCTCAACAAGCTTGAGGCTGATTCTGCGCTCGCGGCGCATGTTCCCGTTTTGCATCCGCTCAAGAACCATCACGATATCAAGAGCCGTTTTGAAATGGTCTTTGATGCATTCACGGACCAGGAACTTCCGCACCGTGGAGTTGACTTCTTGGCTGCCGAAGGCGATACCGTCTATGCGCCTGGCGCGGGTACCGTTGTCGAAGTCCGCAAGCATCGTGGTTTTGGACTTTCAATGAAGATTGAACACATGGAACACGTGAAGACGTTCTATGCGCATCTTGGTGAAACTCTTGTTAAGAAGGGCGACAAAGTTCGCCGCGGCGATCCGATTGCGCTCATTGGGCAGAGCGGACTTCAGTCAAGTCTCGGCTTGCACTACGAAATCCGCGTAAACGGTACGCCTGTCAATCCGGAAGATTACTTTATTACGAAGTAGTTTTTAGTCAATAGTCGTTAGTCAATGGTTGTTGGTTATAAATATTTCAACCAGCCAATCTGTTCGACTACAATAGTTATCAATAGCAATGGCCATGCGTTGTCGAAAAAAACGCCAGTTCGCTTTTTTGTAATCATGTTGTACATGAATACCAGCGAAAGCGCAGCGACGATACAGCCGATAACTCGAGAAAAAGTGGCTTCCGGCGTTATGAAAAATCCGGGAAAGCTTCCTGTGAGTAATCCCAGTGCCGCTTTAGATAAACAAAGTCCGGTGATGCCGAAATCTAGTGGTCTTTTAATTTGACGCAGATAGCTCCATGAATAAAATATAAGTAAGCCGACAATTGCGCCTGTGTAAGGAGTGTAAGTTAGAATATCAGTGAGGCTGATTGACTTGAGTGCTTCCTTTGAACCAAATTGTTTATTTTGCATGAAATAAACGATTTGCTCTGCCACGTAAATGCCTCCAAAAACAGTGCCTAGGGGCCACATTGTTATGGCTTTCTTGAAGTTTTCCTGCTCCTTTTGGAGTTCCTTTTTCTTTTTTTCAATAGGCTCAAGTTCGTCTATCCTTTTTTCGACGATTGCAATGCGTTCTTCGGACTCTGCTTTTTCGGCGGCGTCCAGCTCGTCATAAAGTTCATCGTACGATAGCTTGCGAATGCGGTTCTTGAACGCTTCTAAAGATTCTTCGGTTTGAGTCTTTTCTTCTTGCATGCGAATGAATTTACAAAATTGTCAACCGTCCGATTTGCTCCAAAGCAAGTGAAATTAAAACTAGCAGGATTGCGCTTTTGAAAAAAAATCCTTTGTACTTGCCTGCTTGATCGTTATAGAGGTAGAAGATGGACAAAGCGACGATGATGCCTGAAATGAAGCGCGAAACAACCGGTCCCGGCGTAACGAAAAATCCGTAATAGCTACCAAAAATAAGCCCGACAAGACCGTTTGCAGTGAAAAAGACGGAAATTACTTCTGTGATTACGGTATGACCAAATTCTTTTATTTTGTCAATAAAATTTTTTTTCTTTTCGTTCCAAACGGAATAAATGCAAAATGTTAAGCAGACGATGGCGCAAGAATATGGAAAATAGGGAAGGTAATCCGTAAATTGGATTTCTGGATGCGGAGGGGCGCCAAGTATTCGTTTGATAATGCCTACGAACAAGTAAAGGTATTTGGTTGCGCATGCGCCAATTATTAGATCAAAGAGAAGTGTGTACTTTGTGAAGTCGCGATTTGCTTCGTTTCGCATTTTCTCCCATTCACGGAGTTCCTTAGCGACGATATCTCTACGTTCCGGTGTCGGGTCATCTTTGACGGCTTCCCATTCTTTTTCGAGCCGCCCGAGCGTGAAATTTTGAACTCGCCTCTCGTACGCTTTTAAGGATGCTTTGTCTTTTGGAAACGGTTTTTGGCTCATCGCAGATTAATTTAATTAGTCGTTAGTTATTGGTCAATAGTTATTCTCTAAGTTCTGCAAGCTAAAATTTCTCTCGTCTGTAGCCCAAAGGGCGTTCTCTCGCCTCTCGTCTAACTTTACTGGATCCTTCCACCTACGGTGTCAGGATGACGTCCCTAAATTCTAAACTCTTCCCACTGCCAACTAAGTTCTGCCAACTGCCAACTAATCTCTCCTACTTCCTATTTTTCCCTACATTTTAACTGTCTACTGCCTACTGCCTACTGCCTACTTATTATATTTAAGGTCCCCAGGCTCTGCTTTGCAGGCTGGCGGTACTTTCCGTCAAGAAACATCGGGAGCTCGGATGCGGTCCATACTTTTGGACTGGTCTTGGGGATATCTATCAAGTTTTGCTTTACCCTTTAGGAGTTTTAATGGCAAATAAGTGTAAGCGCGGAATCTTGATTAGCAAAACACCGTACGAAAAGCGCATAGCTATCATGGAAGATGGCGAACTTGCGGAATTGGTTGTTGAAGGTGTTTCCTCTAATCGAGTTCTGGGCAATATTTATAAGGGTGTCGTTCAGAAGGTGCTTCCCGCACTAAAGGCGGCATTCATTGACATTGGTCTTGAGAAGGCTGGCTTTTTGCATCAGGAAGACGCCATGGATCGCAACGAACTGTTGCGCCGCGAATATGGTGACGATGATGATGAAGGCGATGCTTCTAAGGAAATTTCGATCGACGAAATTCTCCAGGAAGGCCAGGAAATCATGGTGCAGGTGGTCAAGGAACCGATCAGCACCAAGGGTGCCCGTTTGACGACTCACTTGAGCTTTGCTGGCCGCTTCCTGGTCTGCATGCCGGGCACTAATTTCGTCGGCGTCTCCAAGCGTGAACGCGATCCGGTCAAGCGCCGCGAGTTCAAGAAGGTCGTGCGCCGCCTCAAGGGCCGCGACGTGGGCTACATCGTCCGTACCAACGGCCTCAACGAATCCGAATTCGAAATCAACAAGCAGATGCGCGAACTCGAGAGCAAGTGGGAACAGACGAAGTACAACTTCGAAACCATGCCGCCTGAGACCTGCATCTACGAAGAATCCGATTCCATCGAACAGACGGTTCGCGAATACTTCGGCGACAACACGGACTACGTGTATATCGACAACCGCGACGAGTACTTTGCTCTCCGCGATTACCTGAAGGTTCTTTCTCCGGATAAGCTCGACAAGGTCAAGCTCTGGAGTTCCAGTGAAAGCTTGTTTGAATACTTCAAGATTGAAAACGACTACGCTCGCTCCTTGCAGCGTCAGGTACCGCTTCCGCGCGGTGGCAACCTCGTCATCGAACAGACCGAAGCTCTCGTCTCTATCGACGTGAACACGGGTCCGAAGGTTCATGGCAAGGACCAGGGCAAGATCATTCTCGAGACAAACCTCGATGCTTGCCACGAAATCGCAAAGCAGCTGCGCCTCCGCGATGTGGGCGGCCTCATCATCATCGATTTCATCGATATGGAAACCGATGAAGACCGCGAAGCCGTCTACCAGGAATTCCGCAAGGCGATCCGCCGCGACAAGGCTCCGATTAGCCCGGCCCCGATCAGCCAGTTCGGCCTCATGGAAGTCACCCGTAAGCGCGTCCGCGTGAACCTCATGACTGAAAAGACCGAATGCTGCCCGGTTTGCAACGGCAGTGGCCGCATCGCAACGCTCGAATCGACGCTCGGCATGATCGACCGCTGGCTCGCCCGCGCCCACACCAAGGGTCGTCTCCGCGAAGTGACTCTCGTCGTGAGCGCCCAGGTTGTCGATGTTCTTTGCAAGGACTTGAACCGCATGTTCAACTATCTGGAATACAAGCACAACATCAAGATTTCCCTCGTGGAAGATGAATATGCTCATGTCAACCAGTTCTGGATGTACGACAAGTCGGGCGAAGACATCACGGATCTGTACAACTTTGCATAAGTTGTCTCCCGCGATTCTCGCGAAGGCATTCACGCAATAAGCGTAAAAGAATTCGCCGGCTAACACCGACGAATTCTTTTTTTACACTGTCATTCCCGCTGGATCCTGTCATTCCCGCGAAAGCGGGAATCTCCTTTTTATCATTTATCCTTAAAATTTCGCACAAAAAAAGCGCCTGCATGGCAGGCGCCTTTAGAGAGAACGAAACTTACTCATCCGTGTTCAGGTCGATGGTAAAGCCCTTTGTCTTGCCATGTCGGACACCCCAGAGGAAATCTTGCGTACGGTCCACCTTGGTGCTCTTCCCGACTCGGATCTTGTACGAAAGTCTTGCTATGTAAACGCCCGTACCGACGAGTCTGTTCTTTTTGGACTTCATGTTCCAGGCGAGGAATATCTTGCCGTCCTTGTCGTCGTCAAGGCAGTTGCCGTTGTAGAGCGTATCCGTACAGCTGAGCGATCCGGAATTGCTGTTCACGAATATGCCAAGACTTGTGAAATACTGGGTCTTGTATTCAAGAACTGTTTTCTCAGCAATTGTTTTTGTGATTTTTTCAATAACAGAAGAGTTGCCGTTTGCGATACCGGTGACATCAACCGTATTGATAATTTCGTTCTTGTAGGCATCTACAAGTTCATCGCTTAGCTTGTATTCTTTTTTCGCTTTGTTGATGCTTATGGCTCCTGATTGAACTTCGTTGAGAATTTCTTCAAGAGTCTTGCCGTATAGCTCGATGCACTTGGCGTTATCGTTCTTGATGGCGGATACAAGATTTGTGACCTCGTCTTTGACCAGGCTCGAAAGGCTCAAGTCGCCGAGATAATGTCCTTGTGTGCCGTAGGTCTTGGCAAGGTCCTTCACGGTTATCGGTTTATCCGACTGAATAATCTTTGGCACGGTTGGGTTTGGATTCCTGATAATTGCCTTTGAAGAATCCGACTCGCCGATTGTTACGACTGGAGGACTTGTAACGATAACTTTCTGTTCGCCGGAGATGCGGACGAACGGATTGTTTGCTGGTGTAGTTCTGTGGAGCAGGTCCATGTGGATGCCATGCACCATCCTGATGGAGTCGCCCATGACCGGGATGTTGTCCTTGTCGTTGCTTGTGCTTCTAAAGACTAGCCTCCATTTTGCTTTTGTATCCTTGGCGATGATTTCAGGAACGACATCTGTCCTTTCCAGGTTTGTCTGTTTGAAGAAGTATATGAAGTAGCTTGCATCGATGTCGTTTTCGCAGTCGAGACCTTCACTGAATGTGAGCGCAAGGATTGTCGAACCGTCTTCGCTGTATGAAATTTCAGCGGCCGTAATTACAGGACCGACGGAGTCCGTTACGTCACTTGTAAGATTGATGACTGTCGGAACTCCACCTTCGGAGTACTTCCAGAACGGTGTAATTTTTCCGCTATAGATTTTCTCGGCACCGCCGGTAAACGGTACAGTTCCGAAGCCGCCATTGGGAGAAACGATGGCGATGGAGCTGTCGCGGTCGTTTGACGTGATGTTGCTGCCTGGAACTGCCGGGCTTCCGATAATTGTCGGGAACTTTTCACCAAATTCAAGTTGCACGGAATCCATGCTGACAAAGTTATTGTTCAGTGAATTCATGGGCTTGTTCAGCTTTGCATAGACGCTGTCGCCACGGCCGTCGCCATTCCTGTCGAAGATGCATGCGAATACAACTTGCGGTACAGGCGGTTCCATAAACGAGATGTGTCTCCAGTAAGCTTTTTGGGCTTCGTCTGCGCTGCTCACCATGAGCGTGACGTCCTGAACTGGGGCCGTCGCCTTGACGTAGAATGTCGCTTTTCCCTTTTTGAGGGTGATTGCCGATATGCTGTTGCCGTTTTCGTCGCAGGGGATAAGTCTTGGGTTGGATGTAGTGACGTACACGATGTCGTCAAATACTGACCCGTCGTCGAACATGACGTTTACCGGATAACGCGTGTTCACCCATTTGCCGAGCGTAACGGTATTGCCGTCAACATCGTTTCCGATATTGTTCCAGTTGTTCTTTTCGTCAACAAGGGCGTAGACGATAGGAGGGGATGTGTACTTGTCGATAACGAATGTAATTTCGTCATACTGGGTTTCGTCTTTCTGCAATGAGAAGCGTAATTGGTACGTTCCCGGTGGGAGAGCGCGCTTGCTCTTGATTTGTGCGGTATCGATGGTGAAGCCTGTGTAGCCCGGCTTGATCGTGATGCCTCCGAACCAGACTCCTACACTGTCTAGGGCGATCCCTTCGGAGTAGGCTCCGCCGAATAATGTAAAGTTCGAGGGGGCGTCTACGGTGTCTTTAACAGTTGCACCGGAGAAGTCGCAGGAGAGCGCCTGTTCGCGGATGATCTGGTAGATCTTGTAATCAAGAACGCCGTTGACGTCTCCGCCCTGATAGAACAGGCTTGCGTCAGTCTTCAGGTCGATCGAAGTTCTCATCATGAAGTTGGACTGGGACGTATGGCGTTCGGCATAGAAAATGTGGAACGGATAGTTCTTGCCTTCGGTAAGTCCGAGCGTATCGAGATCGACGGCGCCCAAAACCTGGGTATGCTGTCCGCCGATGTCCACGACGAGGCGGTTGTTGATGAACACCCACACGTCATCGTCGCCAAAGAATTCGAAGTACTGGCCGGGAACGTATTCGAACGTTGCCTGGATCTTCATCGTAAAGCCGTAGTTGTGCCTTTTGCCGTTGGCGGAGATGTTGTCGTAGAACGGGTTCTTGACGGTGTTTTCGGCATCGAGGTACTGGAAGTCGTCGAGCAGGAAGAGGCCGCCTTCGGGGCTCTTGTTGTCTTTTTGCCCAAGCCAGAGGCCGTTGTTGTCAAGATTCAGTTCGATGGAGCGACAGGTCGCGTTGGAGTATTCCTTGCCGTTCTTCTGGGCCACGACTTGCGGCAGGAACCAGTTGTTCAAATGTTCCGTGATCTTGCATTTTTCGGGGAAGTTCGCTGCACGGACGGGAACTCCGTTTGGCCCGAGATATTCCTCGACCATGCCCTTCATGTTGCCTTCCGGAGAATTGCTCCCGGCGCATCCGCCAGAGCCGAAGTCGTCACTGGTGGCGTACATGGGGCCGAAATCAGGGTCGAGGTCCTTGGCTCCGTTGGCGTAAGCCGTCGTCACGGTAGAATCGCGACGGTTGATCGATGTCTTGATGTCGCCATCGCCCTTGGTGCCATGCAGCCAGTCGAACATCATCACGGGGAGCTTTTTCGTCGGGCAGTCACCCAGAATGCCTGGGTATTTTTCGTAAACAGTCGTTGCACTCCCGACTTCTTTACCGGCCTTGACCCAGATGGTGTCGGTTTTGGCTGCAGCGCTGTCGAGAGAAAGCAAGATGCTTTGAGTTGCTGGATTTATTTTGGTGTAATGGATATCGCCTACATAGTCGTAGCCGATGGTCTGCTTGAAGTAAACCTGGAGCGATCCTTGCGGCGGGGTGATTCTTGCTTCAAACCAGCCGCAATAGTTCTTGACGGAGGTCATGTTGACAGAATCGCCGCCCGAAACGTAGAGGATTGCCGATGTGTTTGTCCAGGGGGTGAAGAAGCGGATCAGTTTTCTGGTCGTCGTGGGTGGGCGCGGATCATCTCCAGGTCCGCCTGGATTTGAGGTCTCCGGCGGTTCGATGGGTTCCGGGCTGTTGGTCAGTGTAACGCCAATATCGTCAATAGTGACGATCAGGTTCTCTGCGGCTGGATCAGTGCCCTCTAACGGGGATATGCTTCCTATGGAATTTCTGTTAGAGCATGTGCTGTTGGTGTAGAATGTTAGTTTCGGCTCGCTGGCGGCATCTGTTGTCGCCTTGACGTAGAACTTGTTGTCACCATAGCTTCTGAGCTTGGTGCATGTGGTTGAGCGGGTAATCCCTCTGTCCTTATATTGCATTTTGACATAGAGATCGGCACCGCTATTTTGGGTCGTTTCGTTTTTGACAAGAATATTGTACTCGGCGGCTATTGACGGAATAGCTGCACATAAGAGTATTAAAATCAAACTGAAGACAATATTTTTACACCGCATCCACAACTCCCTGAAGATGTTACCCTTATAGAAAATACACTCAATCTTGTGATTTTTATCAAATTTTTTTTTGTTATTTGTAAAATAAATTGCGAACAGTGCAACACCATAGAGGTGTTTTTGTAAGTAGGGGAAAAAGTTCCGCTTTTTGAACAAAAAAGCACCCCGAAGGGTGCCTTTTAAGCTTCTGTGTTATGGGATTGCTAGTTCAGGTCGATATCGATGATCGCGATGTCGCCATGACGAAGTCCCCAGAGGAAATCCTGAGTGCGCTTCGTTATTTTCTTGCCGTTTACCATGAGGCGGATTTCGAGGCGGGCGATATAGACGCCAGTACCGACGAGCCTGCCTTTTTTGGAACGCGCGTTCCAGGCGAGGTAGAGATGCCCGTTGTTTCCGACGCAGTTTTCGGCTCCGTCTGTCTTGAAGATGTCGTCAGAGCAGGCGATCCGGCCTTCATCGTTGTTGATGAAGTGACCCAGGCTTGAATAGTAAATGGTCTTGTAGCTGAGTTCCGTCTTGCTTGCGAGCGATTCGGCGATAGTCTTGATATCTTCTGTCGTACCGTGCAAATAGTTGTTCAGGTTGTTCCTGTTCAAAAGTCCGTTGTCAACGGCGTTGAGGATGACGTCGCTTACGCCAAACCTGTTTTTGGCATCCTTGGCTGAAATTTCATTCTTTTCCAACATGGAGATGATTGTTTCAAGCGAGACCGTCGTCGAAGGACTTCCGTTCTTGATGGCTTCCTTGTCTTCGAAGCTCGTATTGCTCTTTACGACTTTTACAATTTCGCTAATCTCGTTTTCGACAAGTTCGGACATGTTCATGTCGCCGAGGTAATGACCTTGGGTGCCATATATTTCGCCGACCTGGTTTGCGGTAAGGTGCTTGTCGCTCTTGACGATGATAGGAACAGTAGCCTTTTTGCTGCTGATGATTTCCCTAGTCTTGTCGAAGTTCGGTGAATCCTTGTCGATTGTCACGACGGTCGGGCTTGTGACCGTGATGCGCTGTTCACCGGTGATGCGTACCCAAGGATTGTCTCTGTGGGCCGGATTTTCGACGAGATCGAGTGCGGTGCCGCCTTCAGAAGGTGACTTGATGCGTACAGAGTCGCCGACAATTGGGAGGACATCCGAAACGGACTTCTTCGAGAAAATGAGTTTCCAGCGGTTTGCCGGGGATGCTGCGATGTAGTCGGCTTCCTGTACGACTGTCGAGAGGGAGCCGCCTCCGTAGCTGCGGAAGCCGAACAGGCTGGAATTGATGTTTTCTGCGGTGAGACCTTCGCTAAAGGTGAGCGTGAGCTGCGTTTTTCCGTCTTCGGTATAGGAAATTTCAGCAGCCATGATAATGGCACCGATCCTGTCGTTCAGAAGTCCGTCTACAGCAAAATTCGAGACGGTGTGGTCTTCGGGGTTTGTGTAGGTGTACTGCGCGGTAATCTTGCCGGCGTAAGGCTCTACGGCGCCTCCTGTTGCGATGGCTATGTCAAAACCGTCGCCATCTGCAACAAACGAAAGCGCCTTGTCGCCGTCTTTGTAGTTCACCTTTGAAAGTTCGTAATGCGTTTTGCCGAAAGTGAACGAAAGCGAATTCAGGACGCTGTTGCCGCCGAGAGGCTTGTTGAAGCTGACCCAGACGCTGTCGCCGCGGCCGTCTCCGTTTCTGTCATAGATAAACGCAGTCTCGATCTGCGGAACAGGCGGTTCTGCGATGGTGATGTTTGTCCACTCGATGCTCTTGTTCTTGGAGGCCGCCGTGGAAACCGTAATCTTTTCGTTTGTGACGGCGCCTGTTGCCTTCAGGTAGAACGTGTTCTTTCCGTTTGTAAACGTGAATTCGTTGTTCGGGAGCTGGGAACCGAGAGAATCGCAGGGAACGAGGTGCGGGTCAGAAGGCGTGACCTTGACGGCGATGCCGTTGTAGTTTGTGGCCCAGTCCTCGACAAATGTGACGTTGATGGGGTAGATGCGCCCGGCCCAGAGCTTTTCGTTCTTGTTCAAGTTGATGGGGAGCGTATCGCTATTTATGTTGCGGTTGGTTTTGCTTCCAAGCGGCTTCCAGTACTTGTCAAGGCAGAGCGTATCTTTTTCGACGATATCTGCGATGAAGCAGTAGCTTGAGTCGATGATGTTTGCAAAAGCGATATTCGGCAGTTCCGTCGGAGGAACCGTAAAGTAGACATCCTTGTATTCTCTAGGATTGTTCTTGAGCGAAACGCGGATATAGTAGGTTCCTGGCGGAAGCGTTTGCATGCGGGCGATTATTGTCGTGTTGATGGTGAGCATCGTGTAATCGTTTGTAATCGTGATGCCGCCATAGTATGCTGTGTCGAGCTTGCTTAAAGAGACGCCTGTCATCGGAAGGTTCTTTCCGAATAACGTAAAATTTGACGGGCCGCGTTCCGTGCGCTTCTGTTCCGAGTTCGAGGAAAAGTCGCAAGCGAGAGTCTTTTCGCGGATGTTCTGCCATACTTCTTTCTTGATAATCGTTGAGTCCGTAGAGAGGCTCGTGAGGAGCATGCTGGATTCCACCTTCAAGTCGATGGACGTGCGCATCATGAAGTTCGACTGCGTACGCTTGCGTTCGGCGTAGAAAATGTGGAACGGATAGGTTTCGCCCGGTGTAAGTTCAAGGTCATCGAGATTTACGGATCTCTTGACTTTTTTGTGCAGGCCGCCGATATCGACAACGAGTTTGTTGTTGATGAACACCCACACGTCGTCGTCGCCGTTGAATTCAAAGTACTGACCTTTGACATAGACAAATTCTGCCTGGATCTTCATGGTGAAGCCGTAATTGTGGTAGCCGGGAGCGTCTTTTCCACCGCTAAGGGAATCGTAGTGGGGGTTTTCAACGGTCTTGGCGCTATCGAGCCAGCGGAAGTCGTCTAGCAGGAAGAGTCCGTGTTCCGGGCTTTCGTCGTCTTTCTGGCCGAGCCAGAAACCGTCGTTTGTCAGCGTGAGTTCGAGGTCGCGGCAGGTGACGTTTGTATATTGCTTGCCGTCCTTTTCTGCGATGACTTCAGGGAGGAACCAGTTGTTGAGGTGCGTTGCGTTCTTGCAATTAGCCGGGAAGTTCTTGGCCATCACGGGAACGCCGTTTGCGCCGAGCTGCTTTTCGACCATGCCTGTCATCGGATCGCCCTTGCAGCCGTCCTGCCCAAAGTCTTCATTAGTTCCTGTGCCGAACATCGGGACTCCGCGGATATCAAAGCCTGTACGCCCGGCACCGCCTTCACCGTAGCTGAGACCGTTCTTGGATCCGTCGGAGTTCATGGAGCCGTCGTACCAGTCGAACATCATCACGGGGAGAATCTTCGGGAGGCATTCGCCGAGAACGCCCGGATATTCGACATGGATTTCGGGAGTGCCATACTGGTAGGCGACAACCCAGATGGTGTCGCTGACGGCGAGTGCGGAATCGAGCAGCATGGGAACGAGCGTGGAGTCGCTTTCGGTAGTGCCTTCGGCTCCGACATATGTTGTACCGATGGTCTGCTTGAAGTAAACCCATGCGCTGTCGGAGGGCTTTGTGACCATGCTTTCGAACCAGCCGCAATACGGAGAACCCACCGGACTCATGTAGTTTTCCATGCCATTCAGGAACATGATGGCGTTGGTATTTGTCCACGGGGTGAGGAAGCGGATGTGTTTTTTAGGCTTGACCGCGACCGCTGGTTTCGTGTCGGAAATCGTCAAAGTCTTGTCGTCGTTGATGACGATCCAGACTTCTTCTGCTCCGTAAATGTATTTGCCGTCTTGGATGGAGTTTTCCCTGTATTTAGGGAAAAGCGTTCCAAGCAAGGGCTTGTCATTGGGACTCAGGTCCGTATGGCACGTACTGCCGTTACAGCCCACCCCGAATTGTAGGTGACGTACGTCTTTTTTGCCATTGGCCAGGCGCTCGTCGGTGAATTCGATGGTGTATGTTCCATCGTCGCCTTTTTCAAGCGATTTGTAAACGAAATTGCTTTCGTTGTCGGCATAGAACAAGACGTTGCCGTCGTAAATGATATGCGCAACAGCAACCGTCTGCGCTAGAGCGCAGGCACTGAATATCGCCAAACACACCAAAACCCTGTTGATAAGCCCACTGATCCTCATCCGTGACTCCTAGATATTGATTCCCCCCCTTGCCCACAGTGTTTCCCATACACTTTCGCCAAAAATAACAATAAAGAATCTTTGTCAAGAGGGCTTAAATAATTATTACATTGAAAAGGCGCAAATTTGAGAAATTTTTTGACATCGTAAATAAAAATAAACGTTGTAGTGGCTAGTTACTGGTTGTCTGTCGTTGGTCATTGGATATTCTTGTCCATCAGGCGAAAAAATCCTACCTTTACACTTGTAAATTCAAAATGGAGATTAAAATGAATCGTGTTTACCTAGTTGCCACTGCTGCTTCCAAGATGGAAGCCAAAGTCCAGGAACTCGTTGAAGCCGTTACCAAGGCTGGCCTTATCGCTACAGTCTACAAGCCGCTCGAAGTTTTCAAGGCCGCCGATAGTGTTGAAGAAATCAAGGCCGGCAAGTCCGCCGTTCTCATGGAAAAGATCTGTGCCGATTTCCTCAAGCAGGATTTTGATGCAGTTGACGCCGTTGTCGTCGAAGGTGCAACGGGCATGAACGATGTCATTGCTCACAAGTTCAACGACGACCTCGCTTCCGCCCTCGATGCAAAGATTTTTGCCGATGGCGAAGATGCAGAACTCTTCTGCCCGAAGCGCTTGCTCCGTTGCGAAAAGTGCGTTGCTGGCGACCTCGCCGCTCCGGCCGCTGAACGCCGCGTAAGCCAGGCTATGTTCCGCGCAAGCCTCCTTTCCAAGGCTTCCAAGTGCGTGAAGCGCATCGTGCTCCCGGAAGGTTCTGAACCGCGTACCGTGCAGGCTGCTTGCCTCGCTGTCGAACGCAACATCGCCGTGCCGGTCCTCATCGGCAAGAAGGCCGATATCGAAGCTACAGCAAAGTCTGTTGGCGTGAAGCTCCCGGCAAACATCGAAATCATCGAGCCGAGCGCCGAACTTGCTGAAAAGTACGTGCCGACTCTCGTGGAACTCCGCAAGGCGAAGGGCATGACTCCGGAATCTGCACGCGTTGCTCTTTCTGACAACGTTATGCTTGCTACGATGATGCTCAAGTTCGGTGAAGTCGATGGCCTCGTTTCTGGCGCTATCCACTCTACTGCAGATACGCTCCGCCCGGCTCTCCAGATTATCCGTACCGCTCCGGGCGTGAAGTCCGTGAGTTCTGTGTTCTTCATGTGCATGAAGGACAAGACTTATATCTACGGTGACTGCGCTATCAACCTGAACCCGCTTGCCGAAGAACTCGCCGATATCGCTCTCCAGTGCGATGACACGGCTAAGGCTTTCGGCCTCCCGAGCCGCGTTGCCATGCTTTCTTACAGCACCATCAATTCGGGCAAGGGCCCGGATGCAGACCTCGTTGTTGCTGCTACTGCCGCTGCTAAGGCTGCCCGCCCGGAAATGCTCATCGATGGCCCGCTCCAGTACGATGCTGCAACAGTCCCGAGCGTTGGCGCCCTCAAGGCCCCGAACAGCCCGGTCGCTGGCAAGGCTACCGTTTTCGTGTTCCCGGACCTCTCTGCCGGTAACATCGGTTACAAGGCTGTGCAGCGTTCTGCCCACGGCACGATCGCTATCGGCCCGATGCTCCAGGGCCTCGCCAAGCCGGTGAACGACCTTTCCCGCGGCGCCCTCGTCGAAGACATCGTTTATACGATTGCTTTGACGGCTGTGCAAGCACAGGCGTAGGCGACCGCTTTAAAAGACCATTTGCGCCTCGTTAATACGAGGCGCTTTTTGTAATAAATTCCGCTTTGCGCTATTTACTATAATTGGGAACATGCCAGAACAATTTTCAAAATGGGTTGCATGCTGGGGCAATGCCACTTCCATTACCGACCGCAAAGAAGCGACTTACGCAAAAGACTTGACACTCCGCTATCCTATCCGTGCTTGCTTTTCAGGGAGCAAGCTGCGGTTCCATTTTTCAAACCTCACGGGGACGGAGTCTGTACAAATTAGCGAAGCGTACGTTGCAAAGTCTGCGCAATCCTCGGTGCAGCCTGCCGCGCAATCCGCAAATGCGGCCTACACGTCAACAACAATCACGTTTGGCGGAGAGCCTTCTGCAACTATCCCTGCTGGCGAAGAAATCTTGAGCGATGAAATTCCGTTCGACATTGTTGCAGGCGAAATGTTCGATGTCAGCCTTTACTTCGCTGATTTTACACAAATGAACGCCGGTACGGCAATCACGGGTCCGCTTTCTGGCGGCAAGTACAGTTACGGCAATTTTGCAAAGGCTGCGGTATTACCCGACGACCTTACACGCAAAACGAACTGGATCTACTTCCTCAATACGATTGATATCTTCACTGAGGAAAAGAACTTCGCACTCGTCTGCTTCGGCGATTCTATCACGGCGCAGGACTGGCCCGATTACCTCACGCTCCGTTGCGCTCGTGAAGGTTTCAATAACGTCGCTATCATCCGTCGTGCGGTAAGCGGCACCCGTATCCTTCGCGAATACAGCTGCATTACTTACGCCGCTTACGGCCTCAAGGGGGCCACGCGCTTCCCGATCGAAATGAACGTCGCGGGCGCTCGTAGCGTCATTGTGCAACACGGCATCAATGACATCATTCATCCTGTCGGTGTCGAAGTCAACAAGTTCCGCCCGTGGAGTGACATGCCTACTGCCGATGACCTCATCAACGGTGTTCGGTCGTTTTACATCACGCATGCGCGCAAGATTGGCCTCAAGATTTACAGCGGTACACTCCTTCCGATTTACGGCTGGCGCACCTACAACGAGAACCGCGACTTCATCCGCATGGCTTTCAATGAATGGCTCCGCACCGCGCCTGATTTCGATGGTTGTATCGACTTTGATAAGGCGGTCCGCGGTCATGACGATCCCAAGCGATTCGCCAACAACTTCGACTCGGGCGACCATCTGCACCCGAGCGCTAAGGCATACGAAGCCATGGCCGAATGCGTTCCAGAAGATTTGCTGAAATAAAAAAATCGCGCGGACATGATGCCGCGCAATATCTTAACACTTGTGCGCATTCGCGCACTTTGCGTCTAAATTAGTAGTTGATTCCGAAGAACAGGTTCCAGCTCTTGTAGCTCTTGCCAAAGTCCACCTTGGATGCGATAACGTCGAAGCCAAAGCCGACTTCAAGCTGGATGGCGGAATTGTGGAAAATGGAGGCGCCTACTTCGCCGCCGAGGCTCATGCCGAGTGCCCAGCGTTCGCCGAAGTTCCAGTCTTCAAAGTGGGAGTCGAGCTGCATGCCGAGACCGAGGCCAGCACCGATGAACGGAGAAACGATTTCGTCAAGGAATGAGTAGCGACCGCCTACAAGCACGTTGCCGTGAACTTCCCAGATCTTGCCGAATTCGAAGTTCCATGTGCTGATGGCCGTAATTGCGCCGTGCGTTGTCATTTCCCAGATGTGGCCGTAACGGATGAGCGGGAATGCCGTTACGTAATCCTTTTTCGGGTTTTTCACTTCGTCTTCATAGTTGCTCCAAAAGCCAAAGCCGAATGCGACTGTTTGGAAACTATAGACTGGGCGCTGGAGAGTTCTCTCCGGTTCTGCGGTGTTGCTCTGAGCGAATGCTGCAAGAGCGAGGAAAGTGATGAGTATTAATATCTTTTTCATGATATGAAATATACAAAAAGTTTACGCGACAAGTGCAAATAACATTTAACCATTCTATATTTTACAACCGACATGAATAAAGCCGCTATTATTGTTGCCGTTTCGATGCTCCTGAGCCGCGTACTCGGGATTTTCCGTGAAATGCTTCTTGCCCACGCCGCCGGCGTGTCGCTCGAAAAAAACGCCCTCGACCTTGCGTTCATGATTCCTGATATCTTGAACCACGTCGTAAGCACCGGTTTTTTATCGATAATCTTCATCCCGATTTTCACGGGCTACAAAGTTGCAGGTGACGAGAAGGCGGGCTGGAAGTTCTTCAGCAACGTGCTCAACACGTTTGGTCTTGCACTCCTGATTCTCGTGATTCCTGCATTTATATGGATGAAGGAACTTATCGCGCTGTTGACTGTCGATGGCGTGACGCCGGAACTCTTGGAACGCGCGACTTACTACGGCCGCATTATTTTGCCGGGGCAGATTTTCATCTTTGTCGGTAGCATTCTTGTTGCTGTCCAGCACACTCGCAAGCAGTTCCTGATTCCCTCCCTCACGGGTCTCATTTACAATATCGCGATTGTGGGCGGAGGTGCCGCAGGCCTTTGGCTCAGCAACCATACAGGCAACGATTACGGTCTCTCGGGATTTGCTTGGGGCGTACCTGTCGGCGCATTCATCGGATTCTTTGCCCTCCAGATTTTTGGCGCCAAGCGCGGCGGAGTCCATTATGAATTTATCATTGAACCGAAGCACCCAGATATCGCACGTTACTTCAAGATGATGCTCCCGATGTCTCTTGGCGTGGGTTCCATGTTTGGCCTTGAATTTATCATCCGTAGCTTTGGTGCAAACTTTGGCACAAGCGGCATTTCGAGCCTCAACTATGCTTACCGCGTCATGTACACGCTCGTCGCCGTCTTCGGTTTCTCGGTCAGTGTCACGAGCTACCCCGACATGGCACGTCTCGTCAAGGAAGGCGATTTCCCGCAGCTCAACCGCAAAATCTGGAAGAGCCTCTCGCGCATGTTCTGCATCTTGATTCCGGCCGTTGTCGCCGTGTGGGCTTTGAGCTTCCCGGCTGTGCGCATCCTCTTTGAACGTGGCGCATTCCACCGTGAAACGACCGAAGCGATTTCTGAAATTCTCCGCTGGTACTTGCCCGTAAGCCTTGGGCTTTGTTTGCAAGCCGTGCTTGTCCGCAGCTTCTACGCTTGCGAACGCATGTGGGTCCCGACACTTTTGAATACCGGCATCTTTGCAGCAACCATTCCCGCCTACATTTTGCTCGGCGACCCCGAAGTGGGACTCGGCATCAAGAGCGTCCCGATTATCGGCGCTGCAGGCGCCATCCTGCAAGTGATTTCGATGATTTTCATGTGGGCTAAAAAGAATGGCACCGACGGCATGAAAGACGCGCTATTGAACATGTTCCGTGCACTCGTTGCCTTCGGCATCATGATTGCAGCCGCCATCGGGCTTGACCACGTTTCTGGTGATTTTGTGCGCAATGCAGGATTTATCACGCTTGTCGTTTACGCTTGCGCCGCAGGCATAGCCCTCTTTACGCTCACGCTCATTATCCAGCGCTACCTCGGCAGTAAAGACGCCAAGGACATCCTGAACGAACTCTTAGGAAAGGTCCTCCGCAAGCTGCATTTGGCTCATTAAGGAGATTCCCGATCAAGTCGGGAATGACATCGTACTACAACTTATCACCGTACGTATTACTTTTCACCGGCGGTAAAATTTCTTCTGGCAAAGGATCAGCTTTGGGAATATCATCATTTTCAAAGCCGTTGAACATCCACTTGAAAAAGCCAACGGTCCCACCTAATATGGCTCCAATTACATAACCGGCACCCGCAATACCTAGCGATATTCCAAGAACCATTATGTAATCATCCTCAGCCTTCTTTTGGCTTTCGGTCTTACAGCTATAGCTATGACAATCGTCGTCATCATCGTCATCCAACGCGGCAGCAAGCGCTGTAACGCCCACAGCACCCACCAAGCCAGGCACCGCCAAAGATGCACCCGTATTTGCCCCATAACGAATCATGGGGTTCGGATTCTTGCTCACGGCACAGCCTACAAGGCTAAGCGCAAGCAACATACATATGACGGCTCTCATTAAACTCATACTCGTAATATAAAGCCACGACTTTATTTCGCCAATAGCACAATAAAATTTTATGATAATCTAGCAAAAATTAAGGATAAAGCGCAATAAAAAAATCCGGCAGATTTCCGCCGGACTCACCTAATTTACAGAACCTTCTATTTTATCGAAATTTTCGTCGAGTAATTGCTATTTGCACCGCGAACACTCACGAAGTAATTTCCCGCGCGCACTTTCGGCAAAACTTGCGACGTTCCAAATGAAACGTTCGCCGAACCGTTCCATACGACGTGGCCCATCGCATCCATAACCGTCACGCGGTCATTCTCGCGCAACCCGGAAATTGAAATTTCACGACCGTTCACACTCACTTTCGGCAATGCAAAATTCACGTTGTGGATTTTCGAAAGCGAAGTAGCTCCACAGCCAATAACATCCGGTCTCCCGGCGCACGGATCGTCCTTGTACAAAGGCGCCACGGCCTCTGCCCACAAGCGGTGCATCGACTGTCCGCCCTTAGGTTCTGCCGGGTGCACGCCATCACTTGTAGAAAGTTCTTCGGGATGTTCCAAGAAGTAATTGTAGAAATCAGGGCCGGCCGGCAATTCGTTATCTTTCGTGAGCTTGTCGATGGCATCGAGGTAATCCTGATGTACCTGCCACTTAGCAATTTCGGGATTCGTCGCAATCATGCGGGCAATAATCGGAGTCACACCATGCGCTTTTGCAGTATCGATAATCGTCTGCAAGTTCTTCGTGAATGTTTCGACATTCGCATTGCTGCCGCCCCAGGCATCGTTTGTTCCCATTTCAATTGCCCAGAATTTCACGTTCCCTACGTATTCTGCATAATACTTAAGCGCATCGACAACTCCCTGACTCGTGACGCATCCAATACCGCCGCGAAGCATCGCCGGGTAATAATCTTCAAAACGTGCGTGAATCAACTGCGCAAAATTCGAATCGACGGTGAACTGTTTCATGCCCATCTGGCTGATGCTTGTGCCCATGAAGAACCACGTATCATTTGCGCCATCGCTAATGTCGTAAGCGCCGACTTCTTCGAGATTTTTCACCGGGGATTCCGCCACGATGCGGAACCAGGACTTCCCCGCAAAATCAATTGCAAGCCCACGGGACATGGCACCGCTCTCGCCCACCTCGGCAACAGTCTCCCAGTCGCCATCGACGCCGTTTGTCGAATTCGCAGACGTCATCACCTTGAAATTCTGGAGGCTCGCCGATGCATCCACGGAATGCTGGCAGCTTGCCGCGTGGACATATTTTTCGCCAGCCCAAGATTCGTCACCACGAGTCTCCCACGTGATGAACAGCTTTGTCGGACCCTCGCCCACGTTCAACGCAAAATCCGACACCGACGAGACCTGGTTAAAGTCAAGCTTTCCGTCGGTATAGACTTCAGGTTTCCAGTTGGAATTGACAGCGCCCGCCACATAGAGGTTCTTGCCCAGACTCACGTTCGGACTCGATGTAGCTGCAAATGCCCCAAAGGAGGCTCCACTCAAAGCAGAAACAAGCGCGGCATTCAAAAATACGCGCGCAAACTTTTGTTTTTCCATATTTTCACCCCAAAAACTTAAATACCTTTTCGGAAAATAAATTATTATGGGGCAAATATCTCAAAAAATTGATTCAGGTGTGGACATTTTTGTCGAGAGATGTTCCTTACCTTCCGTTGTCGCGCAGGCGATAGAGTACGCACGCGATATCAATCGGACGCGGTAGGCTCATTTCACGGCTGAGTCCTTGCGGCAAGTTGCGGAACCCGACATTCTTGATTTTTTCGCAGAGCGCATTGATGCGTTCCATGATAGTCGCCTTCGCCGATTCGCCATTTGCATCGTTATTGCTTGCGGCATTCTGGCAAAGATTCAACAGCATAAAGCCTGCACCAAAGCGTTGTTGCTTATCTACAAGCGCTCCCGCCTTGGACGTATCTGAAACGAGGAACCCGATTTGCAATAAGCTATCGCCTGAAATTTTCACTTTCACCTGGCGTTCCACGGCAGACGCAGGGCGAAGTGACGGGAGCAACGGCTTCACGTATTCCGCAAAATCGCGACACTGCGGTTCTACAAACGCAGGCAATCCCGGCACGATTTTCGCGCCATCCCCGCCGACCAATCCAGTAGCCACGTTCTTTCCATTGATTCTTGCGCATTCCGCTTTGTACGACGCCATCACGATGATGTTGTCTGCCAGGTCCAAAAAATCTCCGCAGGCGCCTGCCACTAGAATAAAGCTGCGCCCCTTGATTTCACGGATGCGGTCCGTCAGCGGGATAAGCGGTTCGCGGTCATCGCCCAGGAGCTTTCTCACACGGATATCGCGGATGAGGAAGTTCACGGCTGAGGAGTCTTCGTCAATCAGGAACACGTCGCTCCCGGCTTCCATGGCTTCCATCAGGTTCGCGGCCTCGCTCGTCGATCCCGAAGCACAGGCGGTCGTAAAGTTCTTTGTCGAGATTCCGCCCGGCAGGTCACGCACAAACTGCGAAAGGTCCGTGCCACGCACACTGCGGCCGTCTTCGACGCCTACGCGCACCGCCGATTCGCTCACGACTATGCCCTCGCGACCGTCTCCCGGAATGTGCGGGTAAACTGCTTTCGTGAGTGCTTGCAACAAAGTCGATTTTCCGTGGAACGCCCCGCCCGAAATCACGGTAATGCCTTTAGGGATTCCCATACCGCGGATTTCGCGACCGTTTGCGACAAGCGTCACCGCCATTTCCTCTGGCGCCACAAACGGTACAGCTCCTTCCATCGGGAGTTCGCTAAGTCCCGATGCACGGGGGAGCACGGCGCCATCCGGCACAAACGCACAAAGTCCACGTTCCTCGAGCTGCGACAAGATTTCCTTGCGCTCGGCAAGCACACGGTAATGCTCGACAAGTTCTGGCTCCACGCCGTCCTTCTTCGATTCGCCCGAATTATAGAGCGCAGCCGAAACCAGGTCCGGGAGTACCATCGTCAAAATCTCGGCTGCGGCCTCCGCCTGAATCTTGCGGCCGTCGCCCGGCAATCGCACTTGCAGACAAGCGCGCAGCTCGCCGTTATCGACCCAGAGCGCGTTTCGCACTAGCATTTCAGGTCCAGCAGTGTCAAAGACGACCGCCGCATCCCTATCCGGGTACTTCTCGCGCACAAGTGATGAAAGCCTGCGGTAAAGGTAATCGCTCAGTGCCAGGCGACGTTCAAACGAGCCGCCCCATTCGCTCGGGAATCCAAGCATAAGCAGACTCGCCTTGATCATCACGCGAGATGCCGGCGCATACGGGTCTCCCTGCACGTGCAGGAATTCCAGCACAAAGTCTCCAAAATCCCATGAGCGGTCTGCCAAAGATTTATAGAGGCCGTAATTTTTCCCTTGTAAACTGCGAATTTTTTGGTAAAGAGCTTTCATATTCATAAAGTTAGTTAATATCGATCGATTATAGACCGAATATTTACGCACATTTTACGGCACTTTAACATTTGTCCTGTAAAAAAAGAATTAAATTCTAGGTGTGAACTAACTTTTTTTACAAGCAAAAGCAGGAGTACAACCCATGAAAAAGCTTTTTATTTTTGCCTTGATGATGGCATTCCTCTTCACGACCGCCGTCGCTGACGATGATGATCCACCTCCGCGTGGCAAGTCCGCAACGGTCAACATCATTACTGAACCGCCTAACAGTGATGTGTTCCTCGGCGGTGAACCTCTCGGCAAGAGTCCGATCAAGGATAAGGAAGTCAAGTCTGGCCGCCAGACGCTCGTCGTCATCGACCAGGGCTTTGAACTCGTGAATCAGCGTGTGAATATCTGGCCGGGCAAGGACAGCCGCAACAACTTCGACTTCAGCACCAAGATTCCGAAGGGTAGCGTCAAGGTGACCACGAATCCGCCGCGTTGCCGTATCTACGTTGACGGCGATCTCGCTGACAAGACCGACGGTGCCGAACTCGTCATCCGCAGCCTCGACGCTGGCGACCACGTGATCCGCGCTGAATGCAGCAACCGCAAGAGCGCCGAAGAACTCGTGAAGGTCAAGGGCGAAGAAACGACCGAAGTTCATCTCGATGCAACTGTCGGCAAAAAGAAGAAAAAACGCTAATAGCGGTTTTTCATCAAAAATTTCAAAGAACTCCCCCAAAGGGGAGTTTTTTTTATGTTTTTTTTGTATGTTTATAACATAACATTTCCAATCTAGGAGGAAAAAATGTCAAAAATTTGGATTTTAGCCCTTTGCGCAAGCCTTGCTTTCCTTTCCGGCTGTGCCGATGGTGGCAAAAAGGTCACCCGCCTCGACGTTAATTCTGTAACTGATCTCTCCGGTAGCTGGAATGATACGGATTCTCGACTGGTCGCCGACGAAATGATCAACGACTGCCTCGGCCGTCCTTGGTACAGCCAGTTTGCTGCACAGAAAGGCTCCGTTCCGACCATAGTTATTGGCAAGGTCCGCAATAAGAGCCATGAACACATCCGTGTTGAAACTTTTATCAAGGATATCGAACGCGCCCTTATCAATTCTGGCAAGGCTGAATTCGTCGCCAACTCCAACGAACGTGCAGACCTCCGCGATGAGCTTGCGGACCAGCAGGGTAATGTCACCGAAGAAACCCAGAAAGATGCCGGCATGGAAATCGGTGCAGACCTGATGCTCACCGGCACCATCAACTCCATCATCGACCAGGAAGGGGGCGAACAGGTGGTTTACTACCAGGTCGATATGGAACTCACGGACATCCAGAGCCATCGCAAGCTTTGGATCGGCGACAAGAAGATCAAGAAGTTCATGTCCAAGAGCAGCGTGAAGTTCTAGTCCTTCGTGCAATTCGGAATTAGGAAGTATGAAGTAGGAATTATTTAGTTTGGCGGCTTCGCCGCGATTATTACAATTCCTCATTCCGAACTCCTAATCCCGAATTATCCAAGCTCGCTTCCGCGGGCATTTTTTATATACATTTATCTATATGAAACGATTTATTTTACTACTTGCTGCAACAGTTTTTTTTACGGCGTGTGCGAATAAGTCTATCACCCGTTACGAAGCGCTTGCTCCGGTATTTGAACATAATGGCTGTGAATCTGCGATTGCCGAACTCCAGAAGCAGCGCGATGATCTTTACGGCGACAACACTGAATTTCTCTATTACTTTGATTTAGGCGTCCTGCAGCATTATAACGGAAACTATAAAGAAAGCTCTTTGAATTTTGCCAAGGCAGAAAAGGTTTACGATGACCTTTACACCCGTTCCATCTCGAATGAGGCGGCTGCCATCGTTACCAACGACAATGTCCGCCCGTACAGGGCGCGTCCTTTTGAGTTGCTTGTACTTTACGAAATGCAGATCATGAATTTCCTTGCCCAGAAGGATATTGACGGGGCGATGGTTGAAGTGAACCGCGCACAAAAGGCAATGATGGGGCTTTACCAAAAAGACAGAGGCAAGACGAACGATAACGGATTTTTGCGTTACCTGACGGCGATCGTCTATGAAATGGCGGGCGAACCGGATGAAGCGGCTATTGCTTATTACAAGACCGTCAAGGCTTATAACGAAAACATACTGAACCTTCCGAAGGAAGCTCGTGAGTTTATCATTGAAAGCCTGAGGCGCGCAGACCGTGAAGACGACGTCAGGACGCTCAAGCTTGACGACATTACAGAAACTCCTAAAGCGACAGCAGCTCGCGATCTCGGGCAGGAAATCATTGTCGTGGGTTATGCGGGGCATGGCCCCATCCTTAATGAACTTTACATGTCCGGTACTTATGTTAGCGGGGGCGCTTTAAACCTTACGTACAAGGACGGGAAGACCGGCAAGCTGGAAAGTGTTACCTTGGGCGCTCCGCCTGTCGCTGGTGCTGGTAATGGTCAGACTTTCCACATCAGCATGGCTCTTCCCGAGGCCCATTCTTTCAGGAGCAAGGTGAATCATTTTAATGTCACCGTGGACGATCAGTCTGGAATCCGCCCTGAGAAAGTGATGGCGCTTGACAAGGAACTCGAAATGAACCTCAAGGATGATTTTGCCGCAACCATGACGCGCACAGCCATCCGCGTTGTTCTCCGCACCATCGCAGCCCAGGCTGCCAAGAAGGCCATGAAGACGGATAATGCCCTAATTAACTTCTTTACAAGCATTGGTACAGATGTCGCCCAGAGCCAGCTCGAAAAGGCGGACCTCCGCATTGCGCTCTTCTTGCCGAATTCCTTCCAGATGACGAGAATCCCTGTAGAAGCCGGTTCGCATGAAGTGACTGTTACGGCGGAAGGCGATGCTGGTACGGTCAAGGTCTTTAATTTTGGCAGCGTCCCTGTAAAAAAGGGCGAAAAGAAGTTCATCTTTGTGCCTGCGGTTAAATAATTTGGTCATAAACAGGCAAAAAAGCACCATTTTCTGAAATGTAAACTCCATTTTGCTAAATAATTATTTAGTTTCAAGTCAAAACATTTCTAGGAGCAATAAGTCCATGAATTTTAAAATCATCTTTGCAGCGGCAGCCTTGCTTGCCACCCAGTCATTCGCCATTGCCGGCATTGGCGGCCACTATGCCCCGATGTCTGGAACGTCCCTCAAGAAAGTTGAAAAGACGGCAATTAAGGGCAATGAAAATCTCAAGTTCAGCCATGGTGACTTCACAGGTCTTCAGGGTTTCGGTTTTAAAGCATGGGTTGACGTTCTCCCGTTCATTGATATCGAAGCGACCTTCAATATCCAGTTTGCTTCTTACAATGCCTCTCTCTGGGCCAAGAATCCTCTGGATCCGCTGAGCGATTACAAGGAAATCCCGATGCAGATCGAACTTGGCGGTACTCCGTTTGCCAAGGCTACTCCGAAGTACATCGCTATGAATGCTGACCTTTCCGCAGCATATCCGTTCGACCTTCCGCTTATCCCGATCCATCCGTACGTTGGTGGCGGTCTTACTTTCCACTGGAACACTTTCGTCCTGAACAAGGAATTTGTGGAAAAGGTTTTTGACGACGCTTATGGCAGCGCTGGCGATCTTCAGGGCCTGAATCCGGACCAGGAAAACATGGGCAAGGAACTTGCCAAGAAGGTTGTCGATTACGCAAAGGACGAAGGCCTCAAGAAGAGCGTCGGCATCCACCTGCTTGCCGGTGTGCGCGTGAAGCCACCTCTCATTCCGCTTTCTGTCTATGCAAACGTGAAGTGCTATCTCGGCGGTGAATACGATAACGATATCGATGCGGGTCACTTTGCATTCGAAATCGGTGGCGGTTTTGCCCTTTAATTTTGTAGATAAAAAAGTTGGTTAGAAGAGAGTAGGTATTCAAGAATGACTCAAAATACAAGCAGCACAAACATCCTCATCATCGAAGATGAAATTGCCATTGCCGAAGGTCTCGTAGATCTCTGCGAACTCAACGGTTATCGCGTTAAACACGTTGTTGACGGCGAAAGCGGCCTTGCCGAAGCCCTTTCTGGACAGTATGGACTTGTACTCCTGGATCTCATGCTTCCGGGCATGGACGGGTTTACTGTTTGCGACAAGATCCGCGAAAAGGACAAGAGCCTCCCGATCATCATCCTTTCTGCAAAGAACTCCGATGACGATATCATCAACGGCCTCAAGTTCGGCGCCGACGACTACATCCCGAAGCCATTCTCCGTGCCGATGCTCCTTGCACGTATCGAAGCCGTGCTTCGCCGTAGCCGCCAGACGATGGAAAACGAAGGCAAGCTTGTTGCTGGCAATCTCCGCGTGAACTTCCGCGAATACACTGGCGTTCGCGGTACGGAAGAACTCGCGTTCACCCGCAAGGAAATTGAAATTCTTGAATACCTCTGGAACAATCGCGACCATGCCATTCCGCGTTCCGAACTTCTCCGCAAGGTCTGGGGTTACGAAAACGCTGAATCCGTGGATACTCGTACGGTTGATATTCACATCACCAAGCTCCGCAAGAAGATTGAAGACGATCCGGCACACCCGAAGCTGCTCGTCACTTTCCGCGGTGAAGGTTACCAGATGCGCTCGGCACCAGAATGCGAGAAAACAGTATAAACAAGTTCTCTACATACCTCTCTAGCAAGTACAAGGCTCTTCGGAGCCTTATCCTTGCCTCCAAAGATCGTCTCATTTTTGTGGCGATTTTTATCATTATTGCGATTCCCGTAATAATGCTTTTAAGCCATTCCTATGCACAGCTGCAAACGTCGTCGCTCTTTGGCTACAAGGAACATGCGTTCTCTGTGCTCCAGAATTTGAACAAGAACATCACGGCTGACCTCGCCATCGAAGACAGGCGTTCTTACGCCGACTACCGATTCATCCGGTCGGTTCCTGTGTTTGGCGGTGAAGAGATCACGATGTCCGAGCTTGCGGAATTTCCGCAGAGGAGTCATTACGTCGGCCTCGTCGGGCATTTCCAGCTGGACCCCGCCGGAAACTTGAGTACGCCGGTTCTCCCGGATGGCGTCCTTGAAAGAATCCCTATGATGGATAGGGACAAGCGCCTTGCAATCCGCAACAAGATTAGCCTGATCCTCAATACGTCGGGCTTTTCGGCTATTTCTTCGTCCGCTGTTGTAGCGACTTCGAGCAGTTCCGAGAAAAAGGCTGATTCGACTCGCAAGAACGATAGCAGGCTCATTGACCAGATTTACAAACAAGATCTCGATATTGCAAGTTCGCGCAAAAAGAAGAAGGTTAACAAGCCGCGTGTTGAACAAATTACCGAGACGGGCGACTTTGCCTTTGGCGTCGAATCGACAAAGCTTGACACGACCGGTCTTCTGGTTCGCCTGATCAATACGGAAACGACGCACTCGATGGAAGCGGAAATCGATTTCTTCCAGGCAATCGTTGACTCGAACTACATTATCTTCCATCGTACAGTCAGGCGCGGCACGGATGTGTTCATCCAGGGCTTTATTGTCGATGCCCGTGCTTACCTCACGAACTTGGTAAAGAACGAAATTGAAAAGTACAAGGGCGTTACCAAGGGCAATCAGCAAGATCCGCTTGTCCTTGCGTTTATCCACAAGAACAAGCCGTTTGTCGCTTTCGGTGAACGCAACAACATCACGACGGAACTGCTTTCGGAATCGTTGCAGGCTCCGCTTTCTGAGATCACGTTCAAGATGTACACCACGCAGCGCGCTCCCGGCGGTGAATTTGTCGTGTTCATCGGTTTTCTGATGCTTGCTGTGCTTGCGATTGGTCTTATTTCGATTTACCATGTGACGCAGAGCCGCGTGAAGCTTGCCGCGAAGCGCCAGGACTTCGTCTCTGCCATTACGCATGAACTCAAGACTCCGCTCACGGCAATCAAGATGTATGCAGAACTCCTGCAGAACTCCTGGGTCGCAAGCGAAGAGAAAAAGCAGAAGTATTACGGACAAATCGCCAGCGAGGCGGACCGCCTTTCCAGGCTCATCCAGAACGTGTTGAATCTCTCGAAGCTCGATGGCAACCGCTGGAACGTGCAGCTCCGTATGGATAAGCCGAAGCAGGTCCTCGATGATTTCGTTTCGACTTACAGCAAGAATGTCGAGAAGCAGGGATTCGAGCTTACGGTTTCTTCGGACACGGATGCCGACAACATAAGCCTCATGATCGATCGCGATGCTATCATGCAGATCTTGATGAACCTTGTCGATAACTCGCTCAAGTTCTCCAAGAATGCGGACTACAAGATGATCAACGTGGAACTGCGCATCAAGGGTACCGACATGTACCTTGCCGTGCGCGACTACGGTCCGGGCATTCCGCCAAGCGAAATGAAGAAAGTCTTCCAGGAATTCTACAGGGTCGAAAATGAGATGACCCGACAGACGAGCGGTACGGGCATTGGCCTTTCGATGGTAAAGAAATTGTGCAATTTATGTAATATGAGCATAGAATTGGAAAACGCGAATCCCGGTCTGCGCACAAAAATACACTTCCCGAGCTTGTCCATTTAAGGTTTCATTATGTATTTTTGAGGTGTGCCGTTCAAGTAGCGGCTACCTAAAAATTCAAAGAGGCGCGGTATGACACAGGACGATATCATTAAGAATCCGTCGGATTATGATCTTTCTATCGAAACTGTTGGTAAGGGCACTTTAAAGTCCCCGATGAACGGTGTTCCTTTTGTTTCCGAAAATGACAAGGTCAGCCTTACTACTGACGTCAAGCTCATCTCTGAATATCTTGCCAAGGGCATTCCGGTTCCGTCTCTTGAGGCGGCCGGCCCTCGCCAAACAATTTTCCATGACCCGGCTTGGACGCGCGCAGGCATCGTGACCTGCGGTGGCCTCTGCCCTGGTCTGAACAATGTCATTAAGGGCCTTGTTCAGGTGCTCTGGTTTGACTACGGTGTGAGGAACATCTTCGGCATTCCGTACGGCTATCGCGGATTGAACCCGAGCTACGGTTACTCTCCTATAGTGCTTGACCCGGATGTGGTCGATGCCATTCAGGAAGATGGCGGCACGATTCTTGGAAGTTCTCGCGGAATGCAGGATCCGGCGGTGATGGTCGATACGCTCATGCGACTCAACATCAACGTGCTGTTCTGCATCGGTGGTGACGGTACGCTCCGTGGCGCACATGCCATTGCTGAAGAAGTCAAGAAGCGTAAGCAGCCCATCTCGATTATCGGCATCCCGAAGACGATCGACAACGACTTGAACCTGATCGACAGGACGTTCGGTTTTGAAACCGCCGTGCTCAGTGCGACAGACGTAATTACGAGTGCGCACATTGAAGCTAACGGTGCCTACAATGGCCTTGGGCTTGTGAAGCTCATGGGTCGTGACTCTGGCTTTATCGCGGCGTACGCATCGCTTGCAACGACCGTCGTGAACATCTGCCTTGTTCCAGAAGTTCCCTTTACGCTTGACGGACTCTTCAGGGCTCTCGAAAGCCGTTACGCAAACGGCAAGACGCATGCCGTGATTGCTGTTGCCGAAGGCGCTGGACAGGAGCTTTTCAAGAACCAGGAAGAACGCAGGGACGCAAGCGGCAACATCCTGAAGAACGATATCGGTGAATTCCTCGCACACAAAATCAAGGAACATTTCGACAAAGTCGGCAAGGAAATCAACATCAAGTATTTTGACCCGAGCTACATGGTGCGTAGCATCCCTGCCAAGGGCACTGACGCCATTTTCTGTTTCCAGCTCGCTGAAGCTGCCGTGCATGCAGGCATGGCTGGTAAGACGGACATGGTCGTTGGCAGCATGAACAATGTCTTCTCGCACGTGCCTATCGAATATGCCGTCAGCGAACGCAAGAAAATCAACCCCAACGGGACCCTGTGGCATGCCGTTCTCGGAATCACGCGCCAGCAGGACTATTTCTCCGGCAAGGGCAAACGCAGCAAGTAATCCTTTAAACAATTTATCGCCATGCTTAAAAAAGAAGAAAAAGTCATTATCCGCACAGCATTGATGGAATACCGCAATCTTTTGTTCAAAACATTCCATGGCACCGATGAAGAAAAGACTCGCATTGCCACTGTGAACAAGTTGCTCCAGAACTGGAAAGTCTAAGCGTATTCATGAGAATTACGCACAACATTGTTTTTGCGATTTCGTTTTCGCTTTTGCTTGCAATCAGTTTTGCAGGTGCAAACGAAGATTTGCGTATAGCGGATTCCTGCTATGCGGCACGGGCTTTGCGCGCAAATGGCGACAAGGCCGATGCAAAGAATGCAAAAATCATGAAGGAAGCCTACCGCAAGGCGATGGGCGATTCCTCCGTTTTGGAGTCTGCGACCGAAGGCTATGTCAAGACGCTGTATTTTTGCTTCAGGTTTGTGCAGTTCGATGAGAAGAAGCGCCAGCTCCATCTGGATACGCTGATGCAGGCAAGCGCAAGCGCCTACGAGAAATTCCCGAAGAACAAGGAGATCGCGCACATTTATGCCTCGACTCTTTCGATGTGGGGTTCGGAACGCAATGTGCTTTCTTCGCTGAAGGAGGGCATTGCTGGCAAGGTTCGCGATGTCGCGACTGCGGCAGAAGACTGGCAGATTCTTGGTCGTGCGCACTTTGTATTGCCTTATGTACCGTTGCTTCTGTCGTGGCCGGACGAGAAGCTTGCCGACAAGTACTTGACTATGGCGCTTGAAAAGAACCGCAAGGATATTTACAACTATTATTTCCTTGCTGACCTGCGCTATGACCAGGACCGCTATGACGATGCGATGGACCTGATTGTGCAGGGACTTGACGAAGGTGTGCGCCCAGGTTATGTTCTTGAAGACAAACGCGCCCGCTGGCATCTAAAAGAACTCTGGAAAAAAATCTACTACAAGCATAAAGACGAGATTTCTCAAAAGCACCTGGAAGATAGCGAGCAGATTAAAAAAGCTATTGAAGCGCAAAGAGCTGGGAAGAAGAAATAAAATTTATTGTTCTATCTCTCCATAAAAGTTCTATCTTTCTTTACATGGCTGATTCCATAAACGAAAAACAAACTCCGGCAGATAAGGCTACGCCGTCTCAGGCGCCTTCTTCCGCACGTATCAAGCGCATGCGCGGCTGGTTGGGCGTGAAAAGCACTTCGTCGCTTGGTGGTTATGATGATGGCGGCGGCGGAGTCGTCTATGGTGATGGACATTCCGGGTGGAATAGGTGATAAGCATAAAAAATAGGACTCCTTATGGAGTCCCGTTTTGTATAAAGTGCTGCGCATCTCGTGTTTGATCCTTCAACTTTGCCCTAGCGGGCTTATTGAGAAGGATATCCAGAATAACCCGAAACTGTTGAAAGTGGCGGGGTGAGGGGGAATTTTATGGTTACTGGCACAAAGAAAATCCTTGCGAAAACCAGAAAATTTTTGCCGACGACAAAGGCTGGGATAGCGAACAAGAAATGATTTCTGATTTAGCCGAGTTCAGATGCTTTAGGAAGAAGGGCTAATGCGCAGCGAATCTGCGAGATTCCAAAGATGTACTGGTGTTGAGTGATGCGTTATTTCATCAAGTTGATGTAATTCTCAGCGGGGAAAAAATTTCATATTGAATTTTCCTAAAATGGCAGGTCTACAATTGAAAAACCTCCTTCATAGCGGTACACTTTTTTCAATGTATCTGCGATAATTCGTGTTAATTTTTGATTTTCTTGTAAATCAATTAATAATTCGCCATCGACATCAACACATATTTCAACTTGGCCTTCATCAAAGTATAGGCTCGCTTCGTTAAATATTTTTCTGATATCAATATATTTTTGATTATACATATAAAAGAAAAGATTGCGGAGGATTTCGTCCTTAAAATCCTGTTGTAGGCATCGTAATTTACCAGTATCAAGATTAGCATAGAATTCCTCTAGCACATCATCCAATGTTTCACAATTATATTTGTGAAGTTCGTCGTATTGAGATATTGCCCTTTCAAAAGATTCATATGATAAAAAACGAATTCGATTAAAGGACTCTTGCCTCTTAATAATATAACTGGACAAATAGTTAACATTATCTATTTCTCTAACATTCAAATTTTGCCCATCAGAAAAGTCAACTTCATACATACCCGGAACATCAGATAATGATAATAAATTGAACTGATAAATTCGGCTTTTTTTCATACGTTTGTCCAAGCTACTCATTTCGTAAGCTTGAGACTTCAATAACGATGTGATTGAATTGAAAATGTTCGAATCATTTTTTGATGCCCCTTTCTTATTGTTGGTGATGCATTTAGCACAATCAATCCCCAATTCAACTTCTTGAAATGCGAAACATTCTTTTTCAGGAATGCTAAAAATTGGAGAACATTCATCCACCATTCCGTCAAGATAATTTTTACCAAATTTTAAATTTTCTATGGAATATTTCAGTCTTTTCTCATTGGTCCAAAAACGAAGGGGTTTCCAATCTTTATTAGGATCTTCTGGATTTGATGGCCTCGTGAAAAAAATCCATGAGTTTTTATCATTCTTCTTGCAGCTGATGAGTAACGTAGTAACAACCGAAACATTATTTTCATCAATGTGAGAATTTTTATATGCGAGGATGTCCATTTCTCGGACTGTTTGTGTTAAATCATCCTCATAATATTTGTTCCCAATTACAGTCCAATTATTTTTCCTTAAAAGTTCAACAACCTTATTTTCAAATACAAATCCAGTTGTATTTATTGCCGCAATAATTTTTTCTTCTTTAGAACTCATATCAATGGAAATATATAATAAAAAAGGAGATCCCCGCCCGGAGGCGGGGATGACAAATCAGGGGTGGAATGACGCCTTTGGCGTCCGTGGCTACGGCTCACCAATAAAAATATGCAAGCATATTTTACTGGAATCGCCTTGCACACTTTTGCTTCGGGCGCGTTCGCCCCTCGAAATGACGCATGTTTAGAAAGTCCCTTAAAAAAATAAAGTTCACTTCGGCGGTTCGGCAGGCTCACCGACCTTCGTGAACTTTATCTTCTTTTGTCTCTAGTAGTTATTCCTAACCACCAACCACTAGCCACTAACCACTAGTAGCGGTAGTGATCAGCCTTGTACGGGCCTTCGACCGGCACGCCGATGTAGTCGGCTTGGGCCTGCGTGAGGCGGGTGAGGTGAACGCCGAGCTTTTCGAGGTGGAGGCGTGCGACCTTTTCGTCGAGGATCTTCGGGAGCGTATAGACGACGCCGCTTTCGTACTTGATGCCGGCGACGGTGTCCTTGCCCTGGGCGTTGAGCCAGAGGTCGATCTGTGCGATGGTCTGGTTCGTGAAGGAGGCACTCATCACGAAGCTCGGGTGGCCGGTAGCGCAGCCGAGGTTCAGCAAGCGGCCTTCGGCGAGCACGAGGATGCTGTGGCCGTCGGGGAAAATCCATTCGTCGTACTGCGGCTTGATTTCGTTACGCTTGATGCCCGGAATCTTCTTGAGGCCTGCCATGTCGATTTCGTTGTCGAAGTGACCGATGTTACCGACGATGGCGCGGTGCTTCATCTTTTCCATCTGAGCGGCGCTGATGATGCCGGTGTTGCCGGTGGTGGTCACGAAGATGTCTGCGTAGCTGACGACTTCGTCGAGGGTCTTGACTTCGTAGCCTTCCATGGCGGCCTGGAGTGCGCAAATCGGGTCGATTTCGGTGATGATCACGCGAGCGCCCTGACCGCGGAGGGACTGGGCGCAGCCCTTACCCACGTCGCCGTAGCCGCAGACGACTGCGATTTTGCCAGCCATCATCACGTCGGTGGCGCGGTTGATGCCGTCGATGAGGGAGTGGCGGCAGCCGTAGAGGTTGTCGAACTTGGACTTGGTCACGGAGTCGTTCACGTTGATTGCCGGGAACTTCAGGCGGCCAGCCTGGGCCATCTGGTACAAACGATGCACACCGGTAGTGGTTTCTTCGGAAACGCCGCGGAGAGTTTCGCGGGCACGGGTCCACTGCTTCGGATCCTTTTCGAAAATCTTGCGGCAAGTGGCGAGGAACACGCCCCATTCTTCGCTGTCGGTTTCCGGGTTGAATTCAGGCACCGAACCCGCGTCTTCGAATTCGGCACCGCAGGTCACGAGCATGGTGGCGTCGCCACCGTCATCGACGATGAGGTCTGCGGTCTTGCCGTCCGGCCATACGAGTGCGCGGGCGGTGTTTTCCCAGTATTCTTCCAAGGATTCACCCTTCCATGCGAAAACAGGTACGCCCTGCGGGTTGCTCACGCTGCCGTTCTTGCCGACCACGACGGCGGCTGCGGCGTTGTCCTGCGTACTGAAAATGTTGCAGGAGACCCAGCGCACGTCAGCACCGAGGTCCACGAGCGTTTCGATGAGGATGGCGGTCTGCACGGTCATGTGGAGGCTACCCATGATGCGGGCGCCTGCGAGCGGCTTCTTGCCTGCATATTCCTTGCGGAGAGCCATGAGGCCCGGCATTTCGGTTTCGGCGAGGTCGAGTTCCTTGCGGCCTTCGATCGCAAGGTTGATATCCTTAATTTTGTATTCCATAAAGAATCCTTTTTTTGCGGCACGATTTTTGCGACCAATTCATAATTGCGTAAAATCGCGCATTTCTTATTTATGCGTAAATATAGTTATATGCATAAATACAGTCAAGACTAAAAATAGATTCGAGCTGTATAGATCCCCTCCCGTTGGTCGAGGATGCCTGTTTCAACAACTAATGACTATTGACTAATGACCAACAACTAGGTTTACTCAGTAAACAACAGTCCCTTGATGCGGAGCGAGCGCCCTTTTTCGGACCATTGGCTCGTATGCAGTTCTTTGATTCCGATGGCGGCGTGGTCCGAGGCGATGGATTCAAGCGAATCGTTCAGCTCTTGCTTTGTCGTGTAGAAGCTGTAAACCTTGCTTTTTGTTTTTGCGGAATCTGCGACACTTGAATCCGCTACACTTTCGTCATCTTCCGAGAGCGTAATCCGGAAGGTAATCGTGTCGCCCCGGTATTCAAATTCGCTTTTGTCAAAATAATGGTCCAAGATGGCGACTTCCTTGGCACCTTCGGGAATGATGAACGAAATGATGTCGGAATTTGATATATCCGCTTCGAAGGAGTTGAATGCTTCGGTCGTGTCTTCTTTGACTGGAGTTGTCTTGGTGTTGCTTTGTTGGGTTGGCTCGTTCTCGATTATTTTCATTCCTGCAAAATCTGCGATGTTCTGTGCGTTTAGCGGACTGATGGTGGTGATGAAGAACAGTACGCAGAAAGCGATGGCGATGTATCTCGATTTGCGCTGGATTTTATCTTTCAGCAGGATGGCAATGATGATATAGAAGTAGATGTTAATGACGATGACCCAGATGATTTCTGGCGAGAGACTTTCTTGGATGAATATGTGCATGACGTCGATGGACATCAGGACGACGAGCGGGATGCATGCGGCGGGGAAGATTTTCAGGAGCTTCTTTTCGGTGGTCTGCTCGGTCGAGAGTCGCATCGGGTGCATGGCGGTGATGAGCGCGAGCAAGTAAATGATAAATCCCGAGACGAATGCAGATGCGGTCCCTTCGTCGGGCATATCCCACAAGATGATAAACTTGATAATATAGGCGTAAAAGAGGAGGATGCCAATGGCGAGCACCGGAATGAAAAGGAACCGGATGGTGCTTGATGCGAACTTGTTCAGGGTGGGCGCATCTTCAATGCATTCGTCAATGGACGGGATGCCGGAAAAGTAAAGTATTGGGGCGACAACGCTTGCGCAGAAATAGAAAATGTAAAGGTAGAGCATTTCGCCGGGGTCGGAGTCGAACAGATCCGCAAAGCCAAAGAAGAAACCTTCAATGGCGCCAAGCAAAATGGCCGAGACGAGAATGGCGATTATCGCAGATTTGATGTTCTTATGCAAAAAGTTCCAGAAGCCGTTTTCGTTGGGCTGTTTCCAGAATGGTCCGAGAAAAACTGCAAGGATGGCAATTAAGTAAATGAGGGTGACGGTGCATCCAAAGTAAAAAGGATCGTCGTCGATTGGCAAGCCGAGAACGAGTGCGATGGAAATCAAGAACCATGCGCCGCTTGCGATAGCTTGCGGTCGAATGCTTGTACTTTTTCGGGATTCCTGGATGAGCGATGTCGCGAGGGCAATGAGCAATGCTGCGATGGGATAGATGGCAAGCCATATAAAGGGCTTGGTGTGATCCCCGCTGAATGCTGTAATGAATTCGCTTTCGGCGACAAGCGCGATGAATGTGAAAAAGGCGAATAATGATGCAAGCGGAAACCGCTTGAACGCACTCGAAATTTGGTTCGGGTATTTTTTGATTGCTGTTAAAACCATAATTTACTCTAGGAAAAGGAAACCGTGGATGTTGAAATAGCTCTCTTTTTTGTCGTCTTTTATGATATTGACGTCTAATTTTTCGACTCCGATTTTAGCCCCTTCGGTTTCTAGGAACCGCACGTTTTTTTGCTCCAAAACTTCTTTTGTTATAAAAAACTTGAATGTCTTGTCGAGCTTTTGGGGTTTGATTTGGAAAAAGAGCGTGTCGTTGCGGAATTCGTAATCCTCTTGACGGAAAGTCTTGTAAAAGTAAGAAACTTTGGATACGTTTTGAGGAATGTCGAAAAAGTTGTCTTTGGACTCTCGAATATATGCTTTGAGGACTGAGGCTTGCTTTTTTTTGTGATGTGTAGAATTGTCAATATGTAATATTACAATGCCGTGATCTACGTATTGGGCAAGTTCCTTGTCTCCTCTTATATTGAGTGCTTTTATTCGTGAGAGGATTGTTTCCGTTTGGGAGGTGTTCTTGGCTTCTAATCGGTTGATAAATTCTCTGGAGTCCTCGTCGTTTAGCGGAAATTTGTTGTAGCCTTCTTCGACGAGAGCGGCCTTGACGCTATTTATCCAGACGCGGTGCGTGACGTTAATGGCGCTCAGGGGGCCGTTCGTGAGGATAAGGAACATGCCGCAAAAAACGATGGTGATGTACTTGGATTTGCACTTGATTTTGTCTATGAGCAAAATGGCAATAATGATGTAATAGAAGATGTTGATTGCCGTGATGTAATAGCGGTCTTCTGAAATCCCGTAATCGGAGATTCTGCGTATGATGCCGACGGACATCAGGATGACGAGGGGGATGCAGGCGGCGGGGAGAATTTTTAGGAGCTTCTTTTCGAAAGATGGCTTGGGGTTGATGCGTTCGGGGAGCGTCAGCGTGACCCGCAGAAGCATGAGCATCATGGATGCCGAAACGAGGTAGGAGACCATTCCTTTGGGCATTTCCCACTGGATGATGATTTTTGCGATGTAGGCGTAAAGAAGGATGATGTAGAGCGAAAGTACTGGCAAAAATAGGAACTTGTTCGTGCTGGCTTGGAACTTGTTCAAAGCTGGTGTTTCTTGCAGGCATTCATCAATGGAGGGAATGCCAGAGAAAAACAAGATGGGGAATATGGTACATAAACCGATAATCGCCGAGTAGGCATAAGGTTTGTCTGAGACTTTAATGTCGAACAGGTTGAAGAATCCGAATAGGAGCCAATTAATGGCGAGGATCAGGACTACAGAAATGGTGATAGCGTTGACAGCGGCTTTGGCATTCCTCATCAAGAATATCCAGAATCCGTTTTCGTCTTTTTGCTTGAAGAACGGGGCAACGAACAGGCTCAAGAAAACGGTTGTATAGATAAATAGCCATGTTACCAAGACATAAATGTGTTCGGTATAGTTGTTGGTTGAAAAATGGTAAAAGACTAGTGCGATGGAAATGGCTAACCATACGGCTTCGGCGACGATATGGGGAATGATGCTAAATTTTTTTCGGGATTCATGGACCAGCGAAATCGTGAGGGCTATCATCGTGGCCGCAATCGGATAGATGAATAGCCAATAAGTTAATTTGCTATGAGTTGGCGAAAGGCTGTTTTCATAAACGTAAATGAAAGCGATGGTCGCGAAAATGGCAAACGCCACTGCAAGCGGAAACCGCTTAAACGCGCTCGTGATTTGACTCGGGTATTTCTTGATTTTAGTAAAGTCCATTTTCCCTCCTCTCTTGTTTTCCCGTCATGCTGAGGCGAAGCCGATGCATCCAGTGAAGTCTTGTAACGCATAAACAAAAATGACTGGATCCTTCACATTCGTTCAGGATGACGTTTCCTTCTTACTTCTTACTTTCCTTCCCGTTCTTTCCGCTCTTTCTTCATTTGCTTCAACTGCGCGAGTTTTTCACCGAGCGCCTTTTCGCGCCCGTACGGCTTGGGTTCGTAAATCGTCGTGCCGACAAGTTGCGTGGGCAGGTGCTCCTGCGCAGAGTAGCCGCCCGGGCTGTCGTGATCGTACTCGTAGCCGATCCCGTAGCCGAGCTGTTTCCCGACGCGGGTGACGGAATTGCGGTAGGCTCGCGGCACGGGGAGCGTTCCGGTTTGCTTTACGATAGAATCCGCCTTCATTCCCGCAAGTTCAACGCTATTGCTCTTGGGCGCAAGCGCCAAGTAAATCGCAAGCTCGTCGAGTGCGATCAAGCCTTCCGGAATGCCCATAAAGTCGTACGCTTCGCGAGCGCTTGTTGCAAGCAGTAGCGCGTTCGGATCCGCAAGTCCCACATCTTCCATGCTCATGCGCATCAGGCGGCGCAAAATGAATCGCGGGTCTTCGCCGCCCTGCAACATTCTGTGGAGCCAGTAAAGGGCCGCGTCCGGGTCAGAGCCGCGTACGGACTTGTGCAATGCTGAAATCAGGTTATAATGCTCTTCGCCGCTCTTGTCGTAACGCAGCGGCTTCTTGTACTGGAATTCTTCGAGCAGCTTCTCGTCGATAATCTTATTGTCGCCGAGGTTCTTGCCAATCCATTCGAGCTGGTTCAGCAAGAATCTTGCATCGCCTTCAGACTGTGCGATGAGCTTGTCGACAACGGCGTCTTCAACTTCGACGTCCTTGAGCTGTAAACCGCGCGGGTGGTCCCGCAGTGCGCTGAAAATTAAAGTGCGCAAGTCTTCCTTGCTGAGAGGCGCAAAAAGGATCAGCTGGCAGCGGCTGAGTAAAGCCCCGTTCACCTCGAATCCTGGGTTTTCCGTAGTCGCGCCGATGAGCGTCACCGTGCCGTCTTCCACGGCGCCGAGGAGCGCGTCTTGCTGCCCCTTGTTGAAACGATGGATTTCGTCGATGAAAAGGATTGTATCCATGAACGCATGCTTCATCTGGCGCGCGTCCGCGAGAACTTCCTTGACTTCCTTCACGCCGCTTGCGACTGCCGAGAGCGCAACAAAGCGCTTCTTGGTATGCTGCTTGATGACGTGGGCGAGGCTCGTCTTTCCGCAACCCGGAGGTCCCCAGAAAATCATGCTGGGGATGGAGTCGTTTTCAAGACTCTTGCGAAGCAAACTCTGCTGCCCGAGAATCTTGTTCTGCCCAAGAAACTCGTCGAGGTTTTGCGGGCGTAGGCGTTCTGCTAAGGGTGCGTCCATGGTTATACTATATAAAAATTAGTCGCTAAAGATCTTGTCTTCGACTTTCTTGATGCATTCTGGCTTTTCGCGTGTCGGAACTCCGCCTTTCGTGAATACGTGTACGGAATAGCCGGTTGTACAGATTTCGCCGTTCAAGGTCACCTGGTAGAGGAACTTGTATTTGCAGCGGCCTTCGTGGACGAGCTTGGTTTCGACATCGACAAAATCGCCAAAACGGCACGGACGCTTGTATTGCACGTTCAGTTCGAGAACCGGGCTTGCAAACCCTTCGCGTTCCACTTCGTCGTAGGGGGCGCCTACAGCGCGGAAAAAGTCTACGCGGGCCTGTTCAAACCAGATGGGGTAGGTGGCGTGGTGCACGACGCCCATAGCGTCAGTTTCTGCGTAGCGGACTTGAATGCGGGTCTTGAAAGAAAAGTTGTTTTCCATGTGTAATTATATAGGGGTGGGTATAAGTTCGGTTGTATAAAGTAGTTAATTAGAATTTAGTCATTGGTCAATAGTCATTAGTCAGTAGTCAATGGTCGTTGGTCGATAGTTGCTAAAGCATTTTGATATAAGCTCTTCTAATAACTAAACAAAATATAGCTAATGACCAATAACTAATGACTAAAAACCGCTAAAAATAGTGCTCATTTTTTCACTTAAAAATCTATCAACAGTCAACCAACACTCTTTACTCTAGTTTGTTTACGTGTATTTTGAAAAAATTCATTTTTTTTCAAGAAAAAACGCAATTCTTGTTGACAAGGTACGGTAAATCTTATTAAATTTGCCACGCTTTAGTTCTTCAAGTGAACTGAAACAAAAGAGTGCCAAAGTAGCTCAGCTGGTAGAGCAGCTGATTTGTAATCAGCCGGTCGTAGGTTCGATTCCTATCTTTGGCTTGCATAATGGGTCGTTGCCCGAGTGGTTAAAGGGGACGGACTGTAAATCCGTTGGCTTACGCCTACCGTGGTTCGAAACCACGACGGCCCACGACAATCAGCCCTACGGTGTCTAAGGCATCGTAGGGCTTATGCCCAGGTAGCTCAGTGGTAGAGCACTTCCTTGGTAAGGAAGAGGTCTCGGGTCCGACTCCCGATCTGGGCTCTCACTAAAATGGAGATAGAATAATGGCAAAAGAACATTTTGACAGAAGTAAGCCGCATTGCAACATCGGCACCATCGGTCACGTTGACCACGGTAAAACCACTCTTACTGCAGCAATCTGCACGACTCTTGCTGCTAAGGGTCTCGCCGCTGCAAAGCGTTTCGATGAAATCGACAACGCTCCGGAAGAAAAGGCTCGTG
>NZ_MWQI01000012.1 GCF_002210345.1 Fibrobacter sp. UWB4
CAGGAATAAAAACAAGGGGTCAGCGTAAAAAAAATCAATTTTTTTTCATTTTTTTGAAAAATAATTCGATCTTTCAATAAAAATACAAGATATCAACACATTACCAACTTCAACAAAGAGTTCAACGAGGCAAAACCATCAAATTTATCATCCTATACCCCCAAAAAATATGTGGAAACGCATTTCCACTAACAATCAAAAACTTTGTACGCATGGTAGAAGCGGACATTCTCGCATAAAATGGCCCCATAAGGATCTATCGGCGTTTTACGGGATGTATGGATTCTCCTGCGGAGAATGACGTCTTATTTCGGCAATGCATGTCATTTAATCAATTTGCATGCGGAGAATGACTTATCACCAGGGATCCCCTGCAATTAAGCAAAAAAATCCTCGGCGCGATTGCGTCGAGGATTTTTTAAAGCGTTTGCGAATCTCGCGGAACGTTGAAAGTCCGCAGGAAATCCCGAGACTCTTCGAGAATTACTTCTTGGAAGCCTTGTAGTTCACGCCCGGGCGGAGTTCGAGGCCAACCGTCACGAGGAGCGAAACGATCGGTTCGTAGTGGTCCTGGGAGAGGTCATACACGGCAACGCCTGCCATGCCTTCGCTCTTCACATGCTGGGCAACAGCCTTCACAGACGGGATACCCATGAACACGATAGATTCGGTTTCGCTCACAGCCACTTCGGACTTGGAAGCTTCATCGAATGTCACCGTGTAATCCGGAGTGTCAAAGCGGTTCATGAGTTCAGCGTACGGGAGGTAGCCTTCGTTACCACTGCCCACGCCCTGATGGCTAGAGCCGAGGCCCTTTGCACCGGCAAAGGACTTACCGTAGAGGAACACCACCGGAGCAAGGAGGTCCTTGTTCACGCCGGCTGCAGCAACAGCGTCAAGCGTTTCCTGAACAGAGTTTGCACTCTGGTTCGGGACGAGGCTACTTTCGCTTTCATTCATGAGATCAGCCATGAAGACGTCCACGTAAGCGAGGCGGTTCAAGGCTTCGGCCTTGTAGGCGTCCATGCCGGCGGCCGGGTAAATCACGGCCGTTACCGTCGAGCCAGAAAGACCGTCGACCAAGGCGTTCACCATCTTGGCATAATCTTCGGAATCATCCGTCGTAAGGTTCTGCCAGTCAAGTTCAACACCGTCGCCGCCGTTTGCTGCAATCCAATCCTTCACGTTAGAAACGAAGGAAGAAAGCGTCTCGTCGGAGGAGGCGATAGCCTTGAGGTTCGATTCAGCTTCCATGCCACCGACGGACACGATAAGCTTCACGCCGTTGTCCTTGGACATGCTGACAAGATTCTTGAAGTTGTCGGCATCGTATTCATCGGCAAAGGCGACCGTACCTTCCGCACTCGGAGCGATCGACATGTAGTGAATGTCGGTCACAAGATTGTAGCGGATGTCCTTGGCGTAAAACTGAGAATACTGACTCCAATACGGATAGAAGCCAATCACTTTGTCAGCGGCAGCCTGGGCAGCCACAGCAGCGCCCATAGCAAGAGCCAATGTAATAACTTTAAAGTTCATTTTGATTACCTCTAATCCTATTGAGCCTGTTTTACTTCACCTTTTTTCTTATTTTCATTAGCCTTCACAATACGATCTACACCATTGGCTTCATCATAGCAGTACAGTCCAGTATCTACATACTGTTTATATTCAGCTTCAGATTCAACCCCATTAGATACATTATTTTCGTCTACAAAGACTTTTGGATCACGAATCGGCAAATTGGACTCGTCCAGACGGCACTTGCGGTATGTCCAACCATGGCCTTTACCAAACATCAGATACTGCTGAGAGATAGCCACTTCGTCAACCGGAATAGCCTGCAAAGCACCCCAGTCATCGGCAACACCCACAAAATTGTACTTCAACAGATCCTTCTGGACTATCTTAGCATCTTTTTGGGCTGCAGCGTCAGCCGAAGCAGCATTGGCAGCATACGTATTCCAGTCGGCCTCTGTTTTACCCAACATAAGCGGATGCGTATAAATAGCCTTAAGCACATCATTGTTGGCCAGGAACGAAGTTTCGTCATTGGCCTTAATCGGAGCTACATCGACGCCAAGCGCTTTCTGGGACTCCTCATAAAGCGTATTTTGATTGGAGACATAGTCTCTAATCTGCAAAATACGCAATTCAGGGTGCAACTCCATGTATTCAGCAGTGCTGAAACCAGTCGGGAAACTGTCTTCGTAAGGGCTGTCAACAATCATCGAGGAGCAGGCGCCCAAAACACCTGCAAAAAGAATCATCGTGTACTGGTAAAACTTTTTCATTTTCAGCACCTCTTAGAAATTTACCGTTACATCGGCAAGAAGGACGTTCTTGCTGATAGAAATCTGTTTAACAACCGGATCGTTAGCCACTACGTAATCAAGGTCGTTCTTGAGCATACCGTACTGAACAGACAGGTAAGACATCGGAGCAAGCTTGACGCGGACACCGCCCAAAATGAGCTGTTCGGAAGCCTTAGTCACAGCAAGTGGGCTAAGGGGCGAGAACACGGTATTATCAAACTTCTTTTCAAATTTCTGGAAACCAGCGAGCAAAGCAACCGGTCCCCAGACATCGGCTGTAACACCCGCAACGATACGGGTTGCAGTACGCTTCATGTAGGCATCTTCCTTAGCCTGGGTAAAAGAACCCTGGAGAAGGATCTGCTGGTAGTTCGGCAAGAAGCCGCCCACGTCAACACCAACGCCGACACCGATTTCCGTGAACTTGTTTTCTCCGTAAACCAGCGTGTAAGGCATTTCGGGGTTGCCTGTTGCAGCAACATCAATCGGAGCATCGGACTGAGTCAGCATGTTGACACGCGCATTGAAGAACACCTTGTCGGCCCAGTTGACATCGGCCTTAGCCATAATGCCCTTACGGTTCGGAGTTGCAAGGCCAAACGGCAAGGCAAGACCCACAGACGGATCAAGAACCATCAACGGATCAAGTTCGAGCTTCTTTGCAGTATTGCCCGTGTAGCCATTGCGGTAGAAGTGGCCGTTCTTGTAGTTGTTGTCCAAACGGGAATACAAATAACTGCTTTCATCATCGTCAGACAAGGTATTCGAGCTGTTCGAAGTCATCAAGTTTGTCGCCTGCAATGTCGTAGAGTTGTAGACATTGAAGTAGAGGTTTTCAAGGCTAGAGGCTCCGAACGTGGACATGATCATCGATTCATAGGAGCCTTCGGCATAAAGAGCGTTAGCATTGAGAATCGTTGAACGGCCCTGATAAACCGGAGAAGATGCCAATTCAGACCAGAAGTTGGAATCCGTCTGGAGGTAGCCGGCATTGACCTTGAAGTCAACATCCTGGATATCGCCCTTCACAAAGACATCGGCATAGATGCTCTTGCCATCTTCATCGCGGTAATCTTCGTTCACAAGAAGCGATGTAGCCAGCTTATAATACTCCTGGAGGTAAATAACAGATTTTCCATTAACGTCACCAGAAACGAGTTTATAAGAACGCACTCTTTCTTTCTTCAGGTAATCACGGTTTACCGACCACTTGGACATGGCAAATTCGCCATTGAAACCGAATGTCACCGGGAGATCCGGGAGCACCTTCTTGGAATCAAAAGAGGCATCCACAGAAAGAACCATGTTGTTATCGTAATAAATCGTATCGGAATCATCAATCTGCCTAGAACGGCGAGTCAGCTTGCGGTCAAAGAGATTGACATAGTTCACACCAAGGTGCGCCCCATAGGCATCGGCACCGACACGCCCACCGAGGAGGTAGCGGTCAGAAAAGTCGAAGTCAAAGAACACCTGGTCTTGCTTTTTAGCCGTATTGCGGAGACGAGCACCCGTAAGCTGGGCGGTAATGTTATCGACCGGACCCACGCTACCGCTCTGGTAAGCGACGTTGAGACCCTGCAAAAGGCGACGGCTGGTCGTATCGAGGTTTCGCTTTTCAAGAGCTTCGCGACGCTTTTCTACAAAGATCTCCGGTTCCTGGAGGATTTCGGTCTGCGGCGTGTAAATGGTGAACGGGGTATAGCCCACACGCATGTAACCCAAGTTAAAGTCAACATGCTTATTCAGGATTGTACCGTCGTAGCTGAACCAGTGGCCAATCACCGGATTGTTGTTTTCGTCGTAAGCGCTCTGCCAGTCCTTGTGCAAACGCAACTGGACATCGATCATGGTCTCAGAACTCGGACGTGCCGTCAAGCGCAGGTTCACATCCGTGAAGGCCTGGTTTTCCTGCGTCGGGGATTCCGCAGTGTACTGGTCAGAAGACGAGAAGGAAGCGAGGGCGCCAGCCTTTGCCGTACCGTTAATCTTCAAGCCCAACACTGCAGCGCTGAGAGAATCCAACTTTTCCAACAGGGACTTCTGTTGCGTAACAACCTCAGCCTGGTTATCGGCGGCAAATGCAGATGCAGCCGAGAAAGCGATTGCGGAGGTCAGTAAAATTTTGCGCATGTTCATATTGAAATTCATTCTAGTTACCTCCCATTAAAATTCCACATTAATGGAAGCTTCAAAAACAGACTGACTAAACTTATGCTGGTACACACCCGTTGCGCCATCACCCTTCGTGGTTTTGTTGAAGTAATCCGGCAAGTTGCGGGTTGTTGCGCCCAGAGTAGCGGTGTTATAGTCGTTTGTAACATTGATCATGCCGAAGTTGATGGCAAGCCATGCATTATCTGCAACCGTGTAGTCAAAGCCAACCATCCACTGCATCTGCTTGCTCTTTACGAGAGGTACATCAAGACCGACGTTAGGATTGATACCTTCAATGCTACCGAGTATAGAACCGTAGTCAGTATTGATCATCTGGAAGCCAGCCGTAAAGCCTACACGCGGCAAGAACTGGAACGAGCCGCCCACATTGATGAAGTCGCTCTTGAGCGTTCCAGAGAGGCCACTAACCATGTTGGTCGTGCTTTCGGAATGCTTGTAAGAAGCGGCAAATTCAGCAGGCTTGCTGAGACCCGCGATCTTCGCGATGTCGGCCTTCGCGCCACCACCGAATTCCATGTAGGAGACCTTGTCTACAATACCTTCGAATTCGCTCTTCACCTGGTTAAAGACGCTCACGAGAGCCTGGGCTTCGACCTTTTCTTGCCAGTCGCCCTTGATAAGAGCGCGAACACCCATGCGGTTTGCAGTAGCAAGGCCGTTCGGCAAAACAAGCTGGAGAGCAGGATCCATCATCATGTTGATAAGGGCGAGCTGTTCCTTGGCATAGACATTGGATCCCCAGGAGTTCTTGTTGTACGGAGCGATGTTATAGCTTTCGGTCTGACCATCCCTGAAAGCGTCGTCATTTGTCTGAAGGATTCGCGGAACCGGAGAGAACTTCGGAGAATAGTGATACAAAGCATCAAAGGTCGAGTAGAGAGGTGAATTGACACCGTACTTGACCGTGTTGCCATCCTTATCGGAGTTCAACACGCGCTGTGCAAAGAAGCTCGGAGACTGCGCGAGGTTATTGAACCACTTTTCGTCGTTGCGAACCACGTCAAGGGTGATGCCAGCACTCCAGCTGTCATCCACCTTGTAGCCTGCGTTCAAGTTCACGAGGATGGCAGAACCATTCTCGCTTTCTTCGATGACAGGAACCACACCCGATACAGGATCTGCGGCACCAAGAATCTTCTTCTTGTTGATCGACATGGCGTATTCAGCCACGAGATCAAGAGTGAGGTTCTTGTTTTGCATGATACCTGCCACGTCGGCACCCGCACGTGCGCTCAGGACGAGCGTGTTCTGCGGTCCAACATCCGGGTTGATTTCCTGACGCACATAGAGACCCGACTGTGGCACACCTTCTATATCATACAGTTCGTCCGGCTTAAATTCGTTCGGCTTGGACCCGCGACTCATCAAATGGCGGTAGGTGTACGTCTTGGAATTTTCATTGTCGAAAATGAACATCGGGGTCACGCCGACAATAATGTTCTTCTGCATCGGCAAAAGTTCGATATTGCCGCCAACAAGCCACTTGTCCGTATTGGCAGCAAGGGACGTCGCATAGCCCGCAAGGGAATCGTTCGGAAGGATATTGCCTTCGGCACCGCTAAAGTCGAGAACCGATACGCGATTTACACGGGCAAAGAAAGCTTCTGCACGGATTTCGCCCACCATCGGGTCGATTTCCTGGCGGAACTGGAGATTTGCACCCTGGAGGTTGCGCTTGTTGCCTTCGAGGAGCTGTTCCTTTTCGGCCATGTGGCGCTTGCGAGCGAAAACCGTCGGTTCATACATGATGTCGATACCGGGGTTGTAAATCGTAAGCGGAGTAAGTTCCTGACGGAAATCACCGACCGTCCAGTAGAAATTCTTGCCGATATTGCCTTCGACATTGAGCCACTTGGCTTCAAGAGTCTTGGCTGCAGCAGCGAAGTATTCCTGCATGCCGCCGCCAAGGCGCATAATCACGTTAGCGCGGACCGTTTCATACGGGCGGAAGCCGAAGCTCAAGTCGGCCGTGACAAATTCGTTGCGTTCCACATCCGGGAACTTGTTGATGCCCGTCGGATCCTGATCTGTCGAGAAACTAGAGAGCTGGGCAACTGCACGGATGCTTCCGCCAATTTCAACACCACGCTTGGCATTGGCGCTATCAGCCTTGGCCTGCAAGGCCTTTTGATTGTCCGCAACAGCAGATGCCGATGCAGCAACCGAAGCAGTAAGAAGGGCGATTAAAATTCTTTTCATTTTCATATTCATCTTTAGCATCCTCCCTTAGAACCAGGCCTTTGTTTCGGCGGCAATGTAATGGGAATGCCAATCATTGTCAGAAATGGTTTCGTCAGAGTGCGTCATGAACTTGTAGCGGAAGTGGAGACCCACGCGGTCAGAGAAGTCCCAGTCAAAGCCTAAGCCAATGGCGAAGTCCTTATAGTTGATCGGGGCCTTCTTGAAGTAGACATCACTAGTTTCGTAGTAGAAACCATTGTTTTTATTCAATTCGCCAACACGATACATCGCATATGCCTTTTCGGACCTGAATGTTTCAAGGCCGAGGATACCCACCATGTGGAAGGTCGGCGTCACAGCGATAGTCGGTTCAAACTGACCATAGAAGCTCGTCATGAGCATGTTGGACTGCTTTTCGGAAACAGCAATCGGAGCAAAGGATGTTGAAATACCGGAAAGAGCCACAAATGCGGTCATCATGATATTACGGTCGGTACCAAACCAGTGGCCGATATCGTAACCACCCATGAAGGAAATGTAAGAAGACCACTTGGCATGCGTCGGGACTTCAAATTTAGAAGCCTGTTCGCCATTGTCGTAGGCAGCAAAGGATTCCCACAATTCCCAGGTACCACCATAGAGACCGCCGTTCTGACGGTACATCTTGATGCCATCTTTAAGATTTTTATTAGTGCCGACACGGCTAATATAACCAGGACCAGAACCGTTACCGGAGTCAGCCACGAAGAGCGGCTTATGCTTAGTCCAGGAGTTGGTGCTTTCCCACATGTTGCGACCGTTCAAACGGTAGTTGAAGGCCATCACGTCCTGACCGGCTTCGATCTGACGGTGCTGGGCATACTGGAAGTCAAAGTAACCGCGGTTGAAGGTCGGTTCCAACTTGAAGTTGATACCGGCCATGTTCGGGGAATAGCGAAGCGCACCTGCGTTGAGGTAAGTTTCATCCTTGCGCCAGCCCGGGAAGCGGGACGGATTGGTAAGAGAATACGGAGAGTAGAAGCCCGGCTGGAAGAACACGAGTTCTGCAGTCATCGGCCAGCCTTCAACGTACTTGCTCTGAGTCTTTACATAAAGACCAACCTTCGGAGAAGCGACACTGGACTCCTTCGAGGCGCTGGTGTAATCATCTTTGGCCTTGCCTGTCGCAACATCCACAACAGGAGTCTTATAGTAAACAGAGGAATCCGTGATGCTGATACCAAGATCGGCCATCAAGAAGAGCTTTGGAGTGATATTGCCCTTAACATCGACAGAAGCCACATGGGTATTGAGAAGAACAGGAGTACCTCTGCCGCTCTTTTCCCACTCGGACTTGAAATCCGGTTCGTAGATGATAGCGTCGTCAAACACGACACCCAAGTAGTTCACGCCAACTGTCAGATTATCGGCAATCTTTTCCTTGGCGACACGGCCATGAAGGACGGAGCCACGTAAATCGATGGTGCCCATCATTTCAAGTTCGCCCGGCTGACCACCGTACAAGCGGAGACCATCACGAGTACCGACATCGGCATCCGCCGGCTGCGACACAAGGAACTGAGCCTTCAAGTCATACGGGAGCTGGTAGATGTTGGCAAAGACACCACCGAAGGAACGGTTCGTCCAGAATGCACGACCACCTTCCTTGACCGGCTTGAATGCCTTTTCCTTATAGTAGGTAGAAACGGTCTTTTCGTCTTCGAAAAGTTCATACTGCCAAACGAAACGCGGATTCGTTTCGCGTTCCCACATGGTAAGCGGAGAAGCATTGGCCCAGATAACACCACCAGCAGTGATGTAGGCGCCAAACACACCGGCACGGATATCAACACCGGCATTCAATTCTTCGTTGATGGTCGATGCATAGTAGTCGGTAGAATGGTCGAACAGGACGCGTTCATCGTAGTTACCCGGGGCCTTTGTCGGATGCTTGGCCAGGTAATTCGTATAAATGCCACTCAAGTCGAACGGGAACATCAAATTGGTAAACAACGTAATGTAGGAGTTCGGCATGGCAACGACGTTCACGTTCAAGATAGCGTCAACGCTTGTGCGAGCCTTGTCGCTTTCAACCCAGGGACTCTGTTCGGAATAGTGGAAATTCTTCAAACGGAAAGCCATGTAACCGGAGACTGCCAGTGGCAGATCGTCCTTACCCAGGAGTGTGGATTCCATGTTGCCGGAAAGGGTATCCAACGACGCATTCAGGGAATCAATCTGCAACTGCGGAGGAAGAGCCCACGCAGCACCGAGGCTAGACGCTAATAAAAGGGAAGAAACTGTTTTGCGCATAAAATCCTCTTAAATCTCGTTGCGGAACGGATAATGAGCCGGGCCTTCGTACGGCTTGCCATGCTTCTTAATCACGATATCGTCAATCCAAACCTTGAAGGATTCGTTTTCATCCTTGCGGACTTCAAGACGGAAGCCCTTGAAGTTGGACCATGCGAACGGGAGCATCACTTCGCGCGTGTTCTTTGCATCCCAGTAGACACCGGTATTGCCGAAGAGCTTCAGAGGAATGCTGAAGTGCTTCCATTCAGTTGTAATTTCACCAAGGCTCTTGGAGCGGAGCTTCACCTGGAGGGATTCGCCGTTGCTCTTCACGCCATCGTCAACGAGCACGAACAAAGCGTTTTCGCCACCCTGGGCACCTTTAAGCCAAAATTCGAGAACACCTTCTTCTAAATACGGAGTCAGGTCCACGGAACCGGCAATACAGATTGCCACACCGGAATAGTCGCTTGCGATAAGTTCGATTTCCATGGAGAGTGCACCTTCCATAGCGTACTTATCCGTGAGTACCGGTTCAGGGTTTTCACGCGGGTACTGATAGGTGTAACCACCACCACGCGGAATTGCTTCACGCATGACAACGGTGACAACTTCCTTGTCTGGACGGAACGGCTTAGGATCCTTCATGACAAAGTGGGACTGGTCACGGTCACGATAATCGCTAAAACCGTAGCCAGCAAAAGAAGACGAAGCAAGAAGCATCGCTGCTAGAGCGGACTTCCAAATGGCTTTTTTTAGGTTTCCATTCATAATAGGTACAAATCTCCAAATTCGGATCGTCTACAATATAGCTTGTTTTTTTGTAATTTCGATTACCCGTTTTGCAAAAAAGGCTTTGCAAAGCATGATACATCAACGAAATACCGCCATCCAAGCCACATAAACGCTGGACTCAAGCGTAAACGAAATTTTTTAGATCTGTAATGTTTAAGAATGTTTACAAATTAATTTTTTGACAGCTGTCACACTGGATTCAGGCGTAAACATAAGATAAGCATGTTTTTATTTTTCTAGCTTTTGATTTATATAGATTTTGAGAACAGGTATTATAAGCAAGACACCAATTTTTGGGGGTTACCATGTTTAAAAAGCTTCTTTCCGCAATGGCAATCGGATGTCTCCTTTGCGCATGCGACAACGGAACCGCACCGCCGCGTTCTACACCTAAAAGCAACAGCAGCTCAGCTGTTCCTGTAGACTACACTCGCGGCAGGTACATGAACGCGATTCTCGGGCGCGGCATCAACCTGGGCAACTCCTGGGATTCCGACGGCCGTGACGATGCAGCCTGGAGCAACCCCATCCGCGACGTGGATTTCGCCATCATCAAAGCAGCCGGTTTCAACTCGGTGCGTATTCCGGTCCGCTGGCAATACAATTCGGACTACTCCACCCACACTGTAGACCCGGACCGCCTTGCAGGAGTCATTGAAGACATCAATCTCGCTATCGCCAACGGGCTTGCCGTTGTCGTGAACTTCCACCATTATGTGGAACTAAACTGCGCCGGTGGCGGACACAAGGATCGAGGCTGCAAATACGACGCCACAAAATTCGAAGAAGAAAAGAACCACTTCCTTCTCTTGTGGGCACAAGTTGCAAGCGTGATGAACGCCTTCCCCGACGACATGATCGTGCTCGAAATCCTGAACGAGCCGGTGATCCCCAATGTCGATCTCGTCAACCAGCTGATGCTCGACGCCTACAATGTCATTCGCACACACGCCCCGAACAAGACTATCATGTTCGAAGCGCTTCACGGCGCCAAGTTCTATGATATCGACAAGATGAAGCTGCCGCCTGACGGAAACATCATCTTTAGCGGACACTACTACGAACCGTTCCAGTATTCCCATCAAGGCAACATGCACGGGAACGCATGCAGGGGCGATGAGGTCAAATCCATTACCGCCAGCACCGACCTGAGCAGCTACGCCACCCTCGCCAAGCAATATTATCCCGATATAAACGGCACAGACCACGTTCCGCTGAACATGGGTGAATTCGGCGTTGCCGGCGGAGACGTTAGCCCCTGCAATTGGGAAGACGGAAATGGCCCTAGCAGCGAAGGCAAGGCTGAATGGGCAAACGCAGCAGCCAAGGCAGCCATCTCCCGCGGAATGTCGTTCCATTACTGGGGATTTAGCTACACAGGCGGATTTGACGCCTACGACCCAGGTTCCGAAAAGTGGCACACGGGATTCCCGCAGGCACTCATTTTCTAGAAAAAAATGCGCAAAAGCGCAAAAAAATCACGGGCGGACGAGAGAACCGCCCCAGTGCTCGTCAAAGAAGGCTTGGAACAGAGGTTCCGGGCCTTTTTTCAGTTCTTCGATAACTTCGGCGGCCGGGCGCTTACTACGGTAAAGCTCTCGGAAAGCGCGCTCGAAAAACGCAATGCGTTCGGGCGGGAATTCATCTGCATGCAAGCGGAGCGCATGGAGGTTGAGGGATGCAAAGCGAAGCGGGTTCCCAAATGCACGGCTGCACGGAGGAACGTCGTAATCGACCTTGAGAGTACCGCCCACGAAAGCGTAGGCGCCCACCTGGTTACGCTGCTGCACCGCCGTAGTGCCGCCGAGAGTCGCAAACTTGCCAATGCGCACGTGGCCGCCGAGCTGGCATCCGTTAGCGATGACCGCCCCTTCACCAATTCGGCAGTCGTGCCCCACATGGGCGTAAGCCATGATGAGGACGCGCGGGGCAATGCATGTGCAACCGCCGCCCTGGACCGTGCCGCGGTTGAGCGTCGTGTATTCGCGGATGATGCAATTTTCGCCAATTTCAAGATGCGTCGGCTCGCCTGCGTACTTGAGGTCTTGAGGAGGCGCCCCGAGGATTGCCCCATCGTAAACGTGCGTATTTGCCTTGATGGTCACTCCACCGTAAACGCGCACTCGCGATTCAAGCACCACATTTTCGCCAATTTCCGCATTTTCATCAACAACGCACCAGGGGCCAATAATAGCAGACTCGTGGATTTTTGCGGATGGATGAACAAAAGCGGATGGATGAAGCATAATTAGTAGGAAGTAGGAGGTAGGAAGTTAGAAGTAGACAGGAGCGCCGGAGGCGCAGTTACTAGCAATAATTTAGTAAAAACATTCTAGTAACTAGTAACTCAGAACTAGTAACTAAAATTCATTATTTTGATTTTTCTAGATTTAAACGCATGGGTGGCATTATTCTCGCATGCCTGACTGCGCTCTATGCGTTACTGTTCCTATTCTTTATAGTAGGACTGTTAAAGACGCATCGCTATAAAGGCCCGAAAGCGACCCCGAGCGTCTCGGTCGTGATCCCGATGCGCAACGAAGAGGAATTTGCCGAACGTACGCTCGAAGCGGTCGCCGCCCAGGACTACGTAGGCGAATGGGAAGTGATTTGCGTCGATGACCGTTCTACCGACCGCACACGCGAAATTCTCGAAAAGTTTGCCGCCACGCACCCGCGATTCCGCGTTTTGAGCCTCCCGCAAGATTTACCGCAAATTGCAAGCCCCAAGAAGCGTGCGCTCGAAAGCGCCTTCAAGATTGCCAAAAACGAAGTGCTCTTGACGATGGACGCGGACTGCATCCCGCGCAAGAGCTGGATTACCGCCATGGCCGGGCGATTTGTCGATGGCATCTGCATTGTGCAAGGCCCCAAGCAGAACAACGGCTCGCGTTCGATGCCGCATCTCTACCAGAAACTCGAAACGCTTGGCTACACCGCGATGGAAGCGGCAGGCTTTAGCCTTGGCCGCCCGATTGTCGCAAGTGCGGCTTGCCTTGCATACAAGAAGGACCTGTTCTTTAAAGTCGGCGGATTCGGAGACCTCATCAACCTCTCGAGCGGCGACGATGACATGCTCATCCACAAGATGATGAAAATCCCGGGAACGAAGGTCTGCTACAATCTCGACAAGGATGCCGTCATTGAGACCGCCCCGGTACACACGTGGAAACAGCTCTTTAACCAGCGCGCCCGCTGGAGCAGCAACGGCACAAACTACGAAAGCAAACCATACATCCTTTTGCTCACGCTCATTTACACGTACTACATCTGGATGTTCGTGAGTCCGTGGTGCGCCATCTTCCTCGATTTCCCGTGGCAGTGGTGCGTGTTCAGCATTCTGCCCAAGATTGTCGTGGACTTCGTATTCTTGAGCATTGCCTCCTGGAAGCTCAAGTCCAAGCGCCGCATGCTCGCGTTCTTGCCTGTAGAGCTTATCCAAATCCCGATGATCGTGTTCTGCGTCCCCGCAGGAATCTCGGGAATGTTTAGATGGAAATGATTTAGACGAAAGACGAGAGATTTTTAAAGCCCTCTCGTCTGTAGGCTCGTTAGAGCCGTTCTTTCGTCTGACTCCGGACCCACGCGATTGCTTCTTCGGCGTTCTTGATTTTACCGTCGAGCTGGAGCTCAAAGCTTTGCTTGATAGTTTCGCCCATCTGCTTGCCCGGCTTGAATCCCAGATCCATAAGCATTTTGCCCATGAGGAAGGGCTGCGGAGCTGCATTGAGCAAATCAAGATCTGCAGCAGCTTGCCAAAGCTGTTCCGGGAATTCCGGGGCGGCGGCGGCGGCGTAATACTTACGCGGGGTGGCTTTAACAAGCAGGCACAACAGCTTTAGGCCACCCAGCTTCACCGCCATGCGGCGAAGCGCCGGCGCATCACTTACAATTGCAAAATCAAGTCCGCTATAAGCTTTCAAAAGCAGCGGGACATTCTTGACCAAGTGCGATTCGTTCGTAATGCGTTCGAGGAACTTGAGAGAAGTATCGGCACTCCCGCTGAGGAATGATGCAAACGCAAATTCCATCACCTGATCGTCCGAAAGCGGTGCGCACTTGGCGTCACCAACAGCTTCACCGGCCGCATCAGCACTCACATTCACAAAGTTCCTGCGCAAGCCCTCCATGTTGTCGAGCATTTCAGCCAGATCTTCCCAGGAGCCACGCAGCGGTAAAACTTCCGGGAAAAACTCGTTCAGCTTGATGTCCAGGAAAGCGCGCAAGCCAAGCGACGGCTTGCCCGGCTTCAAGAGCCACTTCTTGAATTCTTCGAACAAGCGCTCGATAGAAAGGTCCTCAAGCGAAAGCGTCTTGCAAAGTTCAACCGTCTCGGGCGCAAGCCTAAGCGCAAAACGGCTCGCAAACTGCACACCGCGCAAAATGCGCAGCGAATCTTCGACAAAGGCTGGACCCACATGGCGCAACAAGCCTTTCTTCAAGTCGTCAATGCCGCCGTACGGGTCGCAAAGCGTGAGTTCCGGCAGTTCCATGCCCATCGCATTGATGGTAAAGTCTCGGCGAAGCGCCGCTTCCTTGAACGAGAGCTTTTCATCCGTATGCACCACGAAACCGCGGTGGCCATAGCCGACTTTGCTTTCGGTACGCGGGAACGAGAAATCGAGCGAGAGGCCCTTCATCGCCAAATGAATCACGCCAAACGCTTTGCCCACAAGATTCGTACGACCGTACTTCTTTAAAATCGGGACAAGTTCATCTTGCGTGAGGTCGTAAACTTCGACATCGTAATCGCGGCAATCCTTGCCGAGGAGCGCATCGCGCACCCAGCCGCCCACCAAGAAGGCGCGGCCACCCGCTTCGCGAATTTCGCCTGCGATAGAAAGCAGGCGCCTGGGCAAATCCGGTTCAAACGGCTTGCCCGCAAGAGTCGTTATAGTAGGCATTACTTGTCCGCCTCAACAGACTTGTAACGGTCGTAAATGCTGGTCGTCTTCTCTTCGGAAGAATCTTGCAACAACTTTGAAACGGGAACCTCGACATTTGCAGAATCCACCTTGGTTCCGTCCGTATTCGCATAGCGCTCGTAAATGCTCGATTTAGATTCAGTCGATGCACTCTTCTTTTTTGCCTCTTCGCTACGGCATGTACGGAGTTCTTCTTCCATATAGGCGCGCTGGTCCGGAGAATACGACAACGTGTTCAAACGGTACTCAATTTCTTCACAAACAAGTCCCTGACGTTCACCAGCGCAACTCGAAACCATAAACATCGCAGCCAAAAAAGCCGTAATTCCAATAAATTTATTCATATCAATGCCCTCACCGCAAAAACTAATGGACAATCAAAAGTTTTCCTTTCTTCACCTTTGACTTTGTACGGACAACATACTGGTAAACGCCCGGCGCCACCAGCTTTCCATTATTCATAGTTCCATCCCATTCGGCACGGCCCCCGACAAGACGGTCTCCACTAAGCGCCATAACGAGCTTGCCACCTCTATTGAAAATGCTAATCACGGCATCTTCGGCGACATTGTCAAAAACAATACGGCTATGGTTTTCGCGTGGGCGGAACGGATTCGGATACACCTTAAAGTCCTTGTTGGAATCATCGTCCATATTGCCATCGGTCCCACCGACATCCTTTCGAAGGTAAGCCGAAACGCCGTTATCATGAGCAAACCATACAACGCCCAAAACGGAATCCACGGCTACATCCTGGACTCTATCGCTAAGGAGACCTTGACGCGCCGTAAAGTGCTGCACAGAAAGCGTATCGGGATTCGTCGTACGCGGAGTCAAGCGGTAAGCGCCCTGCATCGAGGTCCCGACCCAGAGGTTTCCACGGCTATCAACATCGATGCTTGTAAAATTCGCACTCGTAAGCCCATTTGTCGAAAGAGGGGTCAACAAGGAAGTGTCCTGCTCACTCCAGTACACAAGCGACGCAGCCGTAACCATCCAGAAATATCCAGTCTTCGGCTCATATACCATATCCAGCGGAGTCGATGGAGCACCATAGTACGACTTTACATCCTTCTTTGCGACTTTCGAAATATCGCCGCCCATCTTTTTAGGCGGAAGCATTGTAATCACATCCAGGCCACCATTGGCCTCTGTGCCCATCGTGGAGCGAGTTCCGACATATACAACCCATTTACCATCTTCATTGATGCGGGCAATCATCGGACCTGCAATAGATGTACTTCCGATATTGTTCGCGCAGGAAACTTCTCCGTCAAGGCTTATATAGACCAGGCTATATCCCTTATTCGAAGCCGTCGCCGTCAAAAAGCCCGAATTATCAGGAGCAGGCGTCGAAGTGACCGCGATCGTATAAACAAAAGCGTCCTTTTCTGTATAATCATCTAAGCAATTATCCGTAGAACCCATGATTACGGCCGTGGCGGAATCGCCCCAATTTGCAAATATGGAAAAACCCATGCCCCAAACATGGTAGAATACATGGCCATCAGGAAGAACAGACATCACCTTCATGTCATGCCCGCGTGCATTCGTCATATTTCCAAGACCACTTTTCTCGTCTATTGGAAACGCCAATGTAGGCGGAGTCCATGACTGCAAGTCCCTATTGTGCGAGAAATACCCCGCTTCGGAAGCTGCGATAACGCCACCCTTCGGGATTGCCTGAAGTTCGTACACGTTACCAACAGCAAAGGGTTTATAAGTTGTCACGTCCTCAATTTTTTTTCCGTCATAATGGAATACTTTTTCAGGACCGGCCAGCAAGGCGCCCTTAGAGAGGAGTTTCACCCACTGGACCCTGTTCTTATAATAATAATGATCAACGACGGGCACCGCCCCACCCTTTCCAGATCTCATAACGGAGTCTTTCTCGTACAGGATGGAATCCTTCAACAACTTACCACGGACAAGAATCATGGACGACGTATCGGCAAACGTAAGGAACGTATCGTTAACGACGCGCGTCTCCTTTTCATCTTCCCAGATCCACATGCCTTCTAGCGGGTAAGTCCTTATTTTCCCGTCTTTCCAGACGATGGTCTTAATCTCTTTCCCTGCGCTGGAAACATTTTTCATGACCTTCCAGGAATCGGGATCGTACAAATGCGCATCAGCTTCAAGATTATACCAATCCATCTTGCGCAGATAGACTACGCCATCGACAGCAACAAACAGCGAGTCGCCATGCACTTCCATCGCGCTGACAGGCGTCTTGGAAAGGTTTGCATCTGAAATTCGGTCGACAGTCACAATAGACCTGTTAGAAGGGATGCTGAAGAACGAAAGGCGGTCTTCGAAAGCGATAACCATCGCAGTCCCCGCAACGCGCATCATGCCCGGAATGACACGCAAATTGTTCCCGGCATAAGAGCGGTTCAGGACTTCAAAGGAATCCCTCTCGGACATTCTAGCAACAACACCATTATCACTTAGCGCAAAAAATCCGAGATCCGAAAAAGCAACAGCACTTACAGACTGGTCGCCAAGCCCCTTCGACGTCATGTACATTGCATCGCTTGTTGCGGTCTTAAAACGAATGCCCCCCGCAGTCGCCATAAAAAAGCCGTCGCCATAAGGAACAGCTTCCCTTACCGGGAATGGGTATGAATAATTGAACCACTGGTCAGCAGCAAAGGTTGACGTGATCAGGGCAAGGATAAAAATTAGATTAAGCAACTTTTTCACATTATAAAATTACGAAATTTAAGGATTATTTCAACCAGCAAATTCAATTATTTCTCGCAAAGAGGCATCGCGGCCCGTTATCATTTTTATCCGTTCTTTCTGCATGGCCATTTTTTCGCGCATTTTTTGATACGCCCTCATTTTGCGTTTCGTAACCGCCTTTCTGGAAAGTCCAAAAATCGCGCTCAAGTCCGTAACCCTAAACCCTCCGACAACCGACAATTCCACAATCATTTTTTCCAGCGGATTCAACGTCTCAAGCAAAACCGAGAACTCGCTCATGACAGACTCCATGCGGACACTACCATCAGATGGCGCACAGACTCGCTCCTCAAAGGCCCTATAGTCAGCCTGCTGATCTCTCAAACTCGAGAACGGAATTTCGCGGCCCACGTGCCTTTTGCGGTACCCACTGTAATGGCAGTGCAAAAGAACAGTCTCCAGCCACGGCAAAAGATAAATCCCGGCATCCAGATTATTAGCCCTTTGACAAAAGCGAAGCGCCACCTCCTGAAACAAGTCGTCTGCTTCATCTTTTACGCCACACTTTTGCAGGCACAATTTGTATATTCTGTAGGAATATTTTTCCCAGACAGCCCCTACCCAATCAGGGGGACGGTTACAAAGGAATCCCGTATATGACATAAATGTTTCATTTCCGATATTTTCTACTTCTTACAATGAGATTTAATTTATGAAAATTTTATACAAATTTATGGAAATTGGAAATTTTGCAAACAACCGTTTGCAAAAAACATTATTTTGCATCCTATTGTTTGCAACGGCCATTTTCGCGGAAGAGTTCAACATGAACAACATGCCACCTCCCGAAGCCGGCATGCAGTATTCCACAGGCCCATTGCAAAAAGGTTCAAGCGTCACTATCGAAATTGTCATTCCAGACAACTGGCATGTAAACGCCAACATCGCCGCCGATGAGTTTTTAAAGCCCTCGTCTATCGAGCTTTCTGCAAAAGGGGTCCACTTTGGAGAGCCGAAGTGGCCAGAACCCATCAAGGAATATAGCGAAGCGCTCGACCTCGAAAATCTTGTCTTCAAGGGATATTTCCAGATTACGCTCCCCGTCGAAAGCGTTGACGCCGATTACGACAGCCTTACGACACAGGCGACTTTCCACTACCAGGCATGCGACAACTCCATTTGCCTTGCTCCGTCGCAAGTGACATTCGGGCTTGGACCGCTCGGTTTCACGACAAGGCGAGCTTCGCGAGACGGCGCAGGGAACGCCACGGAAAAAGCAGCCGCAAGTGCCACGAGCGAAGCGAAGGAGTCATCGCCTTCGGCAACCTCAAATGTACTGAAAAGTGCCGCCGGGAACGCGGCGGAAGGCGCTACCGGAACATTCATCCTGCTCCTTTCGGCACTGTTCGGTGGCTTAATTCTGAACTTGATGCCGTGTGTGCTGCCGGTGCTTTCGCTAAAGCTTTTCAGCCTGATCAAGCAGTCTCGCGAGAGCCGCAAGCGACTGCTCGTACTTGGAACGTCAACAACGCTCGGGATTCTCGCAAGCTTCTGGGCGCTCGCCGGGATTGTCGCCGCCGTCAAAGCCGGCGGCGGGAATGCGGGCTGGGGCATGCAATTCCAGAGCGCAGGATTCATCGCGTTCATGGTCGTGATTCTGAGCGCTTTTGCCATGAGCTTTTTCGGGGTCTTTGAAATCTGGCTCCCAGGAAGCGCCACCACCAAGATGGACAAGGCCGGGCGCAAGCAGGGCTTCTGGGGCGCATTTTTCACAGGCGCGCTCCTCGTGCTTTTGAGCACCCCGTGCTCCGCGCCGTTTCTCGGCACGGCGATGGGTTTTGCGTTTACCGCATCGACCCCCGTGCTGTTTTTGTTTTTCACGGCCGCAGGCGTCGGGCTTGCTCTCCCCTACATGCTCGTGAGCGTGTTTCCGAAAGTCCTGAAAGCATTCCCAAAGCCGGGCGCCTGGATGGTCACGCTCCAGAAAATCATGGGCGTTCTCTTGCTCGGCACTGTCGCATGGCTCCTGTGGGTCGTGCATGAACAGGCCGGGAATGTTGGCGTTGGCATTTTTGCAGCCATTTCGCTCCTGAGCATCGCCATGAGCTTTGCGATAGGGAACATCGCCCCGCCAGGCGTCGCGTTTTTTCGCGAAGTGCTCTCCGTTGGCAGCGCCGTCGTGATTCTCGCCGTCATCTGGTTTGCATTAGCATCGCCAAAATTCGAAGCCGAAGTCGATGCGATTTTCAAGGCAAGGTCAGTACAGCTTATCACCGAAGACGGCTGGTACCGCTACACGCCGGAACTCATCGAAGAATTCGCGAAGTCCGGCCGCACCGTATTCATCGACGCCACGGCCGACTGGTGCCTCACCTGCAAGGCGAACGAAGCCGCTGTCCTCAACCGCGATGATTTCAAACATGCGATGGACAGCCTGAACGTCGCCCGTGTCAAGGCAGACTGGACCCGCGAAACGCCCGAAGTCACAGCGCTCCTGCGCAGCATGGGCAAGTCAGGAGTGCCTGCCTACGCGATCTACCCCGCTGGCGATGCAAGCAAGCAGATCGTGCTCCCAGAACTCCTTACGACAGACGGGATTGTGGAAAAAATCGCTACTAGTTACTAGTTAATAGTTATTAGTCGTTAGTGATTTGCACCCCGACACATCCGTCGGGGATTTTTTCACTCGTCTCTGTTTGTGCCAATGGCTATAATTTCAAACCCTTCAAAACCACCATACTCTTCTCTAGGCGTCGTCTGGAAAAAGAACACGACCTTTTCTACATGCTTTGCAGCTTCTTCACCAGAAATAGTTTCGTGTTCGGTATCCGTTTCAGGCTGTTTAAACTGGCCCCAATCAAAACATTGCGGTTCTTTTGAAGACTCCACCTTTAGCGACGGCAAGGCGTTTCCCAGCTTCCGATTGAGCGATTCACCGAGATCCAGTTGCAAAGTCGTTCCAATAGTTCCTAGATAAAAAAGGCATAAACCGTTCCAATTGGTCACATCGGCCGATAGCGCAGCGCCACTAGAATCAAAGCCCGCCACATAAAAACCTATTTTAACAAAAGGATCGTATGTAAGGCTCCCTTTTGCAAATCGCACGTCAGCCTCCAACATTCCTTCAAATTCAGGAACAACAAAATATCCATCAGTCCATTTAATAAATGATTCCCCGCCTTCTAAGGAATCGGTTTCAAAGAAAAATTCCCCGGCTCGGTCTCCAAATTTAGAGGAATCCTCCAGATAAACATTTGTTCTTACTTTACGATCTAGTCTCGACCACAAATCGCCCTCGCCATGGGAAGGAGTGGGAAGGCAACCACTCTCCCTCCAATGGCCACTTACTTTGCATAGACTCAAATGAGACGAAGAAGAGCTAGACTCCACCACAGATGAACTTGATTCTATTTCGGAAGAGCTGCTCTGTGCATTTAACGAAGAACTTGACACGTCTATTTCCAGACTGCTTGACGAATTATGTTTTGCAGTCCCTGCGCCAGGGTCGTCGAATGGTTCCGTAATGCTACCGTTTTCGCTTGAACACGCGAGCATCACAAGCGCAAACGCTCCTAAGGCCATACAAAGTTTATTGTTCATATCACGCCTCCTCATTCATAATGAATATACTCTAAAATTTATCACAAATCAACATGCGACAATCCGAAAATTCAAATTATTCATAAACTTACACATTCAAGTCTACGTTTAAAACAAGTCAGGAACAAGCGAGCCACGCCTCCCATACGCCACCTGCATTGCGTCTTTCGGAGCAAAATCGACTCGGTAGAACTTTGCAAACTGGTGTACAACAACATTGCGAGCCAGAACACGACCGTAAATAGCCTTTGAGACCTGTCCCATCGTAACAGATGCAATAGGCGCATAAATCGTGCCAGCCCACATGCCATCCAAAAAGAACCGTTGTGATGAATGATGTACAAGCTTAAATCCCTTAGCGACACTGACCCAATATTGAGTATTGCTTACAGGCTCACTGTTATAAGTATTCCAAATAATTTTTCCATTTGTATGGAGAACGGTCTCCCTACCCGGTTCTGCAAAACGAATCGTCGCACCCGCATCGATTTGTAAAAGGGATTCGACAAACATCCTGCCCGGTTCAATTATCAATGTACCCCCAGCCTGGACTGTCAACGAATTTAAAAGCTCTCTATCCTTCAAATGGTAGATTTCTCCATTTTGAACAATCCTGTTTTTAGATTTTGGGATTTCAGGCATATCTATAGAATAGGCGAAAATAAGACTATAAGGCCAAACAGTTCTAAAATAGAGTTTAACATTTCCTTGTATCAAAGATCCATTCTGTCGTGAAAAACACTCAGAAATATCATGTGTTTTCAAGACCTCTTCTCTCATCTTTTCAAGATCATAATCATATTTCTTTAAATCATCATTAGAGAAGGTGTGAAAAAAAGCGAACGCATTGAGATTTCCATGGACTACCGCAGAACTACGGGCAATAGCCTTTTCTCGTTTATTAGGATAAGCCTTAGTAATGGGGTTACTTACAAAATCAATATTACCAACATGGGCCCTAGCCCCAATACTAATCGGCGTATACGAAACCCCATACGAGAAAATATCTTCATCGGCAGAAGCTATATTGCAATAGGAACCACTTTCTGTTTGAGTGTTATAGCATCTGACATTATCATTAATTTTCACATATTCACGCCCGAAAATAGCATAGTCTCCAGGAATATCCATATTTTCAATCGCAGGCGTACTCATAAACCTATGATGATAGTTCACAAGGCCGTCAACAAAGCCATCTCCGTCGTTATCCGGGTCAATTTCTGCATATTTTCCATCGCAATCTTTATCACCACTATCATTAAGTCCAAGAAAAGCCAGATAAACAGGACTAAGCATCGTGACTCCATCAATTTCAACAACACTAGCATACCCATGCGTTACACTGCATTTCGGGTTATCCAGCGGTTTCGCAGATACCGTATATTCATAAATTTCACGCTTATCTTCTATACCGTCATTATCTGTATCCACCATATTTGGATACGTATGGAATCTATTTACTTCTTCAAAATCCGTAATTCCGTCACCATCAAAATCCCTATGGACTAGCTCATCAGACATCTGCACATTGCCATACGTAACATCAGGAATTAAATAAAAAGTAATATTACGAGAATATCGTGCTATGGGAAGATTGCCTTCATTATCTACAAACGCATAATAAAACGCATAATTATCAGCCGCCCCTACGTAGCCATAAATAACCATGACATGCATCGGTATCCCTACAAAAACAAGTTTATTATGGTCTATTGCATTCTTAACGGTTTCATAAGAAGGTGCTCCTTTAGTATAATTCAACTTTTCCACTTTCAACGCCCATTTCATAGCTTCGACAGAACCACCAGTAGGATCACCCGTTAATGGATCTAATGTTTTATAATTTATATCCCCACCAGAATTAAAAAATGGAGCTACATGAGAATCGTAATCAAGGATTTCTCCCTTATAAACAATTTCATCCTGAGTCAAGTTTCCGCCATAAAAATGATTCATGACTTGTATAGCGATGGCCCAGCACCTATTTTCTTCATGATACTCTAATCTATCCGCTTCAACATTAGGCCTATCCCATGAATACCTACCTATTTCATTCAAGTATCCAAGGTTCAGCATTCTTGTATCCCGACGGGCCTTAATTTTTTCAATTTTTAGCTGTTTATAAATACGCGTATCTATACCCGCCTCAACAACCCCAAAATTGAACGTATTAACAATTTCAGCACCATACTCATCCCTTGATTTCGTCGTAAACTCTTCATCTCCAATCACGGTCCAAGAATAATTCCCCTGATTAAGAGGTAGCACAACAGAAGTTTTCGACGTTGTTTGGTTATATACATCACTACCATTTTGATCACGAACAATAACCCTGTACGTTTCTACCCCCTTTACTGGGAGCCAACTGAAAAGCACTTTGTTTTCACCAGGAATCTGCTTAACAACATGTTCAATTGGAAATGTCATGATTGGCAATGGAGTAGAAACAACTTTCGCCGGATCGTCGTTACTCGTGAAACTAAACCAGTCGTTCGTTTCTACACCTGATTTTTGGGGATTAAGGCGGAAGTACGTATTTTTAGTATAATCAGCGTTATGCAGTCGGACACGCTCTTCAGCAGGGAAAAAATCCTGAGAGTCTTTCCACAATCCCGCTCCAATTGCGGCAGCGGAGTGAGTTCCAGCCTGGCCCCACGCAACATACGATACCATAGATGAATCTTTTTTCAACATTGCCTCACCAACATCATTCCACTCAAAGTCAGGCAAAACCAATGTCTTTGAAGATTCGCCACAAGCTGCTTGGCTCTGACAAATTCGAATAACGTCACCTGCAGCGAGAGAATCATTCCCAAGAGAAAAATCAGATTCGCTAGAGCCAACAAGCTTAAGATCGGACAATGCAGCCGTAGACTTGCCGACATTCTTTAGTTCCAGCCAAGAATGTTCAGAAAACTTAAGTCCAGAAATTTTAACATTCATAGATCCAGGCTTTTCTTGTACATTCGGCATTTCACCAAAAATAACATCATCTCCCGAGAGTAAAACGATCTTCGTATTTTTCACAAACGATGAAGAACTCTGATAGCTATAATCCTGAGTTTTGCCCCAAATGGGTTCTTTACGCAACGCAAGACTAAATCCAGCCATATCAGGATAATAGCCAACCGGTATTGATGGGATACTCAGTTCAAAATATGCAAGATTATCATTTATGTTTGACGAAGATACAGTCGCATTGGATAAATAATATTCTTCAACAACATACGGAGATTCTGTCCTATGGAAATAATAACGCAATTTAGCGTTATTGATAGGCGACCCAGAATCATTATTTATTCGTATTCGAACACCCGTTATATCAGGATTATTCTGCTGCTCATCGTAAAAATCTACAGAGATGGCAAAAATTTGGCTCACCATAACTAAAGCAAGCACTATGCTTTTTATTTTCATCACACTCAACCCATTTTATTTATAATATAAGCGTTGAAATTTTCAACAAGCTCACTATAAATATATGACAAAATAATTAAAATAAACAATAAAACAAATAAAAAGCAAAAAGCACAAAACTCTAGTGTTTAAAATTTATTCAAAATCGCTTGTTTGTTTAGTTTTTTTTTACAAAATAAGCATGTTTTTCAAATTGCCATTTTCAATGGCTATACAAGAAAAGGTGGCTTGTGCGCCACCTTTTGATTTTATGAAAAACAATCAGATCCTTCGACTCCACGCCTACGGCGTTTCGCTCAGGATGACACGTTCAAAGAGATCGTCCAAGAATAACTCCAAAATGACAATTAAACTCTCTTGCCTTCGCGCTTGTAGCGTTCGATGCATTCCTGGTAGAAGTCGAAAGTCTGCTTGGCAATCGTCTTCCAGCTGAACACGTCTATTGCGCGCTTGCGGCTGACTTCGCCCATCTTCTTTGCAAGTTCCGGGTTCTCGAGAATTTTGTTAAGCTTGTTTGCAAAGTCCGTCTGGAAAGCCTTCGGGTCTGCCGGTTCGAAGTTCGTTGCAGACACGGCCTTGAGCGGCACGAGGTAACCCGTTTCGCCATCGACGATAATTTCCGGGATGCCACCGACGGCGCTACCTACAACAGGCGTTCCGCAGCTCATGGCTTCGAGATTGATGATGCCGAACGGTTCGTAGAGCGACGGCGTTGCAAAAACGGTCGCATGGCTGTAGAGCACACGAAGTTCCGTATGCGGCACAGCGTCCTGAATCCACACGACGCCATCGCGCGTCTTCTGGACTTCTTCAATCAAACGCTTGCATTCGTCGGCAAGTTCCTGAGTGTCCGGCGCACCGGCGCAGAGCACCACCTGGGCGTTCTTGTCGATCTGCGGGATAGCCTGAATGAGCTGGCTGATGCCCTTCTGGCGCGTAATGCGGCCCACAAAGAGCACGAACGGACGCTTCGGATCCACGCCCCACTTCTTCAAGATTTCTTCATCGAATGTCGGCTTGTAAAAGTCCGGATCGATACCGTTGTAGATAACCTTCACGCGGTCTTCCGGCACTCCGTACAACTTCATTACATCGCGCTTCATGCCTTCGCTCACGGCAATCACGCCGTCAGCAGCTTCGTAAGCGGTGCGTTCAATCCAGCAACTCATGTTATAGCCGCCGTCACCGAGCTGTTCCGCTTTCCACGGACGGTGCGGTTCAAGAGAATGCGTCGTGAGGATCAGCGGGCACTGCAAAAGACGGCTTGCCACCACGCCACCGAAATGGCTGTACCACGTATGGCAATGAATCACGTCAATATCCTTGAGCGAGGACATCCACTGCAAATTAATATCGAGTGGCTTCAAGATTTTCTTGAAGCGTTCATCAGCCGGATTGTGATCTAGCTTCTGGCTAAAACCAATGGCTCGGATATTGTCTGCATCGTCGTTCTGCGGGCCAAAGCAGCGGGCTTCGATGTGGCAGAGCTTGGAAAGTTCCTGGCTCAAGAACTTGACGTGGATACCTGCACCGCCATAGATTTCCGGCGGGAATTCATTAGTAAGAATAGCAGCGTTCATAGTACAGCAAACAGTGTTTAGTGGACAGGGGTTAGGTAGATGCCCGCAAACTGTTTTCATGAATAATTATAAAAAATTGCATAGGGAGATGCCCGCTCAGAGGCGGGCATGACAAGAATATTTACGGGCAAGACAAGCATAAAAAAACACCTCGACCACACGGATCGAGGCGCTTGGTGTTTGGAGTGTTTAAGTGATTAGAAGTTCTTGCACTGGCCTTTCCAATGGCCACGTTCACCGATGATTTCACCGTTGATGTAACGACCGCTCGTACCGACGAAATCTGCCTTGCGGAAGTCTTCGCCACCGAGGTGCCAACGCATCCAGGCAACCGTTGCTGCCATGCCGCCCCACGGGCCAGAACCATGACCCCAGCCGCATTCGCCCTGCTGGCATTCATTGCCCTGGCCGCCCGTCATCTTGATGAGGCATGCCGGAGCCTTGACGCCCTGGTTGTTATAGTCCGCTTCGGCGTTCGGGCGTTCCATGCCGCCTTCGCCATAAACGATACCGATAGTCTTGCTTGTCGAAACCTGAGACATTGCCGTATGTCCGAGGTCGCCGCTGTTGTTGAGCATGGCAGTAATCACGCGATCGTCCTTAATGAGAGCTTGTTCAGATTCGAGGCCGCCCATCGAGTGACCAGAGCACCCGACCTTCGTCATGTCGAGCTTTTGATACAAAGGATCGTTCGGATCGTTATTCTTCTTTTCGAGCCAGTTGAGGGCCGGAATTGCCTGAGTGGCGTTACCCGGAGATTCGCGGAGCGCAATCACGACAAAGCCGTGAGATGCGAGACGACGGATAATACCACCGTATGCACCCGGTTCCGTGCCGCCACCCGGACCCCACACGACAACAGCGTGCTTCTGGTCGTTAGAAAGCTGTTCCGGATAAGCAAGGATTCCACCGCCATCGTGACCGGTGCGTTCAATGTACTTGACCTTCAACTGGTCCTTCGTTTCATCCGCGCCTTCAGCAAGGAAAACGCCCTTCGGCTTTGCAGCTTCGCTAGAGCTAGATTCGACCTTCTTTTCGGAGCTAGAGCTTTCAACCTTTGCGGAACAGGAAACCGGCGCGACATCGGAACTAGAGCCTGGATTTTGTTCAGAACTGGAAACCGGCGCGACATCGGAACTAGAGCCTGGATTCTGTTCAGAACTGGAGCTTGCAGCAACATCTGCAGAAGATTCTGCGCCCGGAGTAACAGCGCTGCTAGACTGCACCTGCGACCCAGCATCCGCACTGGAACCCGGAACAATCTCGTCACCACCCTGCTGAACAGCAGAGCTAGAAATTTCCGTGCCAGAGGCACCCTGAGAGTCAGAACTTTCGCCCGGCAGAGTTTCAACTGAGCTAGACGAAAGGTTTCCATAATTCGGAATCGACGGCAATGCTGCGTCATCACCGCAATTCAGGAAGACCAAAGAACTGGCCAACACCACCGTTTTTAAGAGTTTAGATTTCATTTTGTTCTCCTATTTTACCATAACCTGTATATAAGCTACCTTATAATTTCACAGATTTTTCATGTTTCGAACAAAGTCTCGTTGATAAAAAGTCCAAGGGTAAATTTTCAATTTATAAGAAAACGCATCGACAATTCGAGACGTGTAAGGAGATGCCCGCCTGCGCGGGCATGACAGCAAAGTTCGCGCTTGCCGATACAATAGATAACCGAGAAACCCGCGGGCATGACACTGTAAAGAAAACGTCTCGATCGAAATGACCGAGACGCTTGGTTGTTGGAGTGTGGAAATGATTATGAATTGATTAGAAATTCTTGCACTGGGTTTTCCATTTGCCCTGCTTGCCAATGATATTCCCATCGATATACTTGCCGCTCGTGCCCACGAAATCCGCCTGACGTTCGTTCTCGCCGCCAAGCTGCCAGCGCATCCAGGCAATCGTTGCCGCCATGCCATCCCAAGAGCCGGAGCCGTGACCGTAACCGCCTTCGGAATTGTTTTTCGGGCCGCCCGTCATTTCAATCAGGCACGACTTGATATCCGTAGCCGTTTCGTAATCCTTGATGGCGTTCGGCTTTTCCATGCCGACTTCGCCATAAAGCACTGCAGCCGTCTTTTCTTTCGGGAAATTCTTGATGACGCCGCCATTCTTGTCGCCGCTATTGTTGAGGAATGCGGTAAATACGCGCTTGTCCTTGATAGCCGCCTGTTCCGATTCCAGGCCGCCCATCGAATGCCCGGAACAACCGACCTTCGTCAGTTCGAGCTTCTGGTAGAACGGGTCGTTGGAATCCTTGTTCTTGTTTTCGAGCCAGTCAATCGCCTTGGTCGCCTGGCTAGCATCGCCCGGCGAAACGCTCAAGGCAATCACGACAAAACCATGCGAAGCGAGTCTGCGAATCATGCCTTCATAGGCACCCGGTTCCGTGCCGCCACCCGGCCCCCACACGACAACGCCGTGCTTCTGGTCGCTAGAAAGCTGTTCCGGATAAGCTAAAATACCCTTATTATCCCAACCCGTATTTGTCTTGTAAACGACCTTCAGCTGGTCCTTTTCTTCTTCCTTGCCACTCGCGAGGAAGATGCCCTTCGGGGCTTCGCTTGAACTAGAGACTTGTTCGCTAGAGCTAGAAACCTGTTCGCTGGAACTCGACTGCACTGCGGAAGAACTTGAGGCTACGTCGCTTGAGCTTGGCTGTACGTCAGAGGAGCTGCTTGGCGCATCCGCCGAACTCGCCGGAGTTTCGTCGGAACTTGAGGCCGGCGCAATTTCGGAGCTAGAAGTCGGAGCGATCTCGCTAGAAGAGCTTCCGACAGACGCCACATCGGAGCTGGAACTTTCAGCCGGAGCTTCTACGCTAGAAGAAGAAATATCGCCAGTAGGCGGAAACGGAGACGTTACAGAATCGTCCCCGCAGTTGATAAAGGCAATGGCACTTGCCAAAATCACACCCTTAAAAATCTTTGATTTCATTTTAGGCACTCCTTTTTACCAAGACCGTAATCCCATCCTTCAATAAAATACCCACGAAAAAGCCCCATGATCAAAATCACGGGGAACGTTTCATTGACAAAAAGTCCAAAGGTAAAAAGGAGATTCCCTCCCCATACGCGGATCATGACTACTAAGCAGCGGAGCTGCAAGTAGTCAAAGAACTCGGAGGCGGGAATGACAATAATGGATAGGGGAATGACAACTAACGCGGGGCGTAGATGCGGGACATGAACTCGGCGCGGGTCTTTTCGTCCGTCTTGAAACGGCCAAGGAGCTGCGTCGTGACCATCATGGCACCCGGCTTTTTCACACCGCGCATCGTCATGCACATGTGCGAAGCTTCGAGAACCACGGCAACGCCCTTCGGCTGGAGCACCTTCTGGATGAGTTCCGCGATCTGGCGCGTCATGCGTTCCTGAATCTGCGGCATGCGGGCGTAATATTCCACCACGCGCGGGATTTTCGAGAGACCAACCACGCAATCACCCGGAATATAGGCCACGTGAGCCTTGCCTGTAAACGGCAAAAAGTGGTGTTCGCACATGCTCGCAAACTGGATGTCCGGCACGATAATCATTTCATCGTACTTTTCGTGGAAACGCGTCTTGAGGATGTCTTCGGCCTTCATTTCGCCCGTAAGGCTTGTCATGAGCTCAGCGTACATCTTAGCAACACGCTTCGGCGTATCGATAAGGCCTTCACGGTTCGGGTCTTCGCCCATGCCTTCCAGAATCATCCGGAAGCCGTCTTCCATTTTCTTAAAATCCATAATGCACCCGCAAGCGATGAGGTAAGAGGTCGGTTGCCTAGCATCCTGATATTTAGAAAACACCAAGAATCACCAAAGCGACGTAAAGATAGAAAAAAACTCTAGTAACTATTGACTAGTATCTAGTAACAGCGGCAAAGCCGCTACACGAACACGACTTCGTTGCCAATTCGCGGCGTTTCCGTACGGTTCGGGAGTCCCGATTCCGTATCGGCATAGCCAATCGCAACAGAGGCGTATACGCGTTCATCTTCCTTAAGGCCAAGGCCGCGCAAGTACGCGAGAAGCGTCGGGTCTTCGTTCAGCCACTTGAGCTGATTGATATAGCAACTGCCAAGGTCGAGCTCATTGGCGGCAAGCATCATGTTTTCGACAGCGCAGGCGACATCGGCCATATTATTGCCGTATTCCTTCTTGTTCGCAACCACGATAAGCACAGGCGCCGTATAGCAGAAAGAATAATTGCCCTTGCGCGAAAGAGTGATGGAGTTCTTGAGGCTCTTGTAAAGGTCTTCGCGGAGTTCCATCGCTGCAAATGCGGACTGCACAAGTTCCTTGAGCTTTGCAATGACCGATGCATCCGAAATCACGAAAAAGTGATTCCCCTGTGCATTACCGCCCGTGGGACCAAACTGCCCCGCTTCGGCAATCAGTTTCAACTTTTCGATTTCAACAGGCTGAGCCTTGAACTTGCGTGTACTGCGACGGGTCTTGATGGCTTCAAGCGTATTCATTTTCAGTCCTCTTTTTTCTCCACCATTTTCGTATAGCTCACGTTCATTATAATATAATCATCCCAGCCGCTTTTTTTCTTGCGATTCCACAAGAATTCCTTAAATCCGTACAGAACGCCATCTACTTCAACTTCGTAAGTATTATTGTCGATGAACCTTCCCTTAGAAAACGGCTTCTGCCCGACAGAATCTATGATTTGCTGCTTCACGGAATCCTTCGATGAAGCAACGATTCTCGCCCATTCATAGGTCTTATTTTCATCATACACGCAACCATACATAGACTGGGCGGAGTCGCTCCATAAAACAAACAGCCCGACACGATCAACAATGCAGAGATTCGAATAATTCTCTTTGTAGCGATAAAGCTCCCTTTCCTGAATTGTCGATGCACTCCAGTGATTCGAAGACTGGATATCAGACGTTCCAACACGACAAGTAAAGTATTCATCTCCATACTTCTTTATTTCTGACGCACGATTTTCATCACAGACATAGCCTTCCAGCACAGGCTTAATAACTTCATCCTCAGAAACTTCGCTCCATTTCCCGTCAGCGCAATAAAAATACCTGTCGTCATATTTCTTATACGTCGAATCTGACTTCCAGTCACACAGTTCTCCCTTCGCTTCTGGAATAGTAATAGAAACCCATCCCTCATAGCCACATTTGTAATAGTTCCCTTCCGGCATCATGCCAATCTTGCCAAACTTACCACCGGGGCAAACGCCCATGTGGAACGCCAAAGAATCTATCTTAACCCACTTGTAATTAGAACATTGAACATACAAGCTATTCAACTGTTTTACAGCGCCGCCGAAATGGAGCACCTCTTTGCATTTACCAAAGCGTTCCGTCGCCAGCAAGTCCAGGTTTTTCGCATAGGCAGAATCTCCAAGCGAAAGGGCTTCGACAACTTTCCATTCGCACTTATCTTCATCATCGCAGTAGCATACAAAAGAAGTATCCTTTATATAGGCCGACTGTCCTTCCATGCCATAGCGTTCGGAACAAGTACCATACTTAAACATCATCAAGGTATCTATATTTGATTCCATTTCCCATTGATGCGCACTATTCCTGCAAACATAATAGACGCCTTGACGCTCTGCAATTTTTGTTTTACCGTGAACACACGCCCCAATAGAATCTTCAAGAGGCGTCTGTATGCGCCATTTGTGATAGAGATAGCTGTTCGAAGGATTATAAAGCATATCACTCACTAAAGACCGCCCATAAAACGCGCTGGACTTCTTCTCAATTTTCACCGTCGAATCTTTTGACCATAAACATTTTAATCCGTAGGCATTTTGGAAAAACAACGTATCCAAATTTCTCAGGCCTTCCGACGTATCTCTAGTAACACCTTCAAAAAGGTATTTTTCCTTATCGCCAGACGACAGTTCAAATGTCGCAAGCCACGCATCCGCCGCGCGAACAATCATGGAAGAATCGATCGTTCCCTTTTTAGCAAATTCATCGCGGAATTCCAGATAATCACTATAAAAAACACTATCCGAAATTTCATGTCTGCAAATAACATAAGGAGCAAGCACATTCCATCTTTCAATTTCCCGGCTATAGGAATCCTTGTAATTTGAAAAATTGTTGGCGCGATAGCTAGCCATATTGATATTGAGCAATGTTCCCAATTCTTCATACGCCTTATCTTCGGCCTCTTCGATACTGTAATTTTCTTTCCGCACCAGAGTTTCTATGCGACTTGCCACAAGCGCCCCGTGAAAAACCAGCCTCAAGCTTTCGTTATAGCTAGACAGGCGCACGTATTGCGAAAATTCCATCAGCTTGTCATTCGACGTCGGGAAAAAAGCCACGATTTTCACAAACGGGACATCATAATCCCGGGAGGCTACGCTAAAATTATAATAGCACAAATTGATATGATGTTCGGTCACTTCAAATGAATCGAGCGCATTCAGCTGATAGTCTACAGGGACCACCATCAATTTTTCTGGCTCTATATAAAGCAAATATTCCACCGACCCTTTCAACACTGTCGGAGAAAATTTTTGACCATCACCATTATATCTAGCGACAATTTCATCAGGTCCGCCAGAACACGCAACAAGCCACAGCATCACAAATATTAAAGCTACACCCTTAAATTTCATTTTTTCTCCTTTAGCGGTAAAAGCAAAATCAATCATCCTGGACACACAGCGTTTGCACCATCGGGTACAGATCCTTCGGGCAATCTACAATGCGGCGGTCCTTTTCATCTTTGTAAATATGCCATGCCGTTTCATAGCACTGCTGAGTTTTTTTATCCTTTTCGGAACTTGTCCAGAAAATATCAAAGAAAATGGTATTGTCACGATTGCATCCGATTTTGTTCATTTTATAATTCCACAAAACCGGGGTATCGTTACGGATTGTCATTTCATAAGTCTTATACGCAATAAAATCATCCTGCATAAACTCTTCCGAAGAAGGGATGTGGAAGCCCTCGGGGCAGAACGCACTTGCTCGTGTCCAGTTCATGAAAGCGTCTTCATTATAGCGCGCCACATAGACAGAAGTATCGACAGCTATAGTCGTATCAGAGCACTCGCTACATTTCTTTGCCCAGGATTTCCAGCTTGCAAAAAAGCCGTCATAGCTTTCGCTCTTATTCTTTATGGAATCAATATGGACTTGTTCCGTTCCACGTTCGCTATGCAAGAAAAGTCTTTCATTGTAGAAATAGGCATCATAACCTTTGCCCGCAATGACCACATGGGAAAGCGGCCAGTTCTTCTCGAAAATCGAGAAACGGTATGCAACGCCATCCACGGTCACCGTATAAGTGGAATCACGATCCACCACGCCGCCTGCAAACTTCCTCTTTTCAAAAGACTTCGGCATCGTATAATTTAAGCCAGGTGCAAGATAAATCTGCGTCCAATCATATCCCGTTTTGCCTTTTAAACATCCAAAGTAGGATGAACTTTTTTCATTCCAGTAAAGGCTCTTTTTCGAAATCGTGTCACAGCTACCCAAGCTATCGCGATAGTACAGCAATGCAGATTCAACAGCAGGCATTTCTCTCCACTGGTTCACATAGCCGCACTCATAATAAGCGTCCCCATATTTCTTTACCGTTCCATATAAATCGGGCGTACAGATATGTCCATCCCTTTCTGGAGGCAACAGCGAATCTTTTTCAACCGGGTACCATCTATAGAATAAGTCCCGATTATCGCATTCATAATATGCACCATCATAAATCACTTTTAAATTTTCACGATCGCTATTGCACACATCCATATTGATCACTGGAGGGATCGCCTCAGCGCTATCCAGTTTGTTCCAGAAAGTCACAGATTTGCTATAACCATTTTTATCAAGCTTTGTTCTTGTATAACACGCAAAATAATAGTCGCCATATTTCTTGACATAAAGTGCTCCCACTTCTATGGAATGGCAATCCTCGTCCAAATAAGCGGGTTCCGGTATTTCGCTCCAATTTCCGCCAACCACTCCATATTCTTCATAGTCCTTACAAGCGTAATACACGCCTTGGTGCTCTCCCTTTGCATTCTCTTCAGAGCACATGCCCAAGTAATAATCCAAAGAATCCACAACTTCCCATTTATTGTCCTTCTTAGAGCACAATACATAATCGTCATTGACCTTCTTTATCTCGCCATACAGTTTTTGCCCGCACAAGCCAAACTCGCGTATAGCATTTGCAATAACATAGGAGGGATAAATAGGATCATCTTTTTTAATCACCGATTTTGCATACTTATCCGTCCAGGCGCATTTTTTATCTTCACAGGTACAAACAAACAGGGAATCGCCCACATAACCGGCACGGCCAATATTCATGGCTGCGCTACCGCAAGTTCCATAAGTCTGTTTCAATATGGTATCACGATCCGTTTCTTCTTTCCATTCCACCGAGCCTTTTGCACAACGGTAATACTTTCCTTCATGTACGACGATCGAGTCCTTCCGGGAATAGCATATGCCAAGTGAATCGTCTAGCGGCATAGCCAATCGCCAAAGAGTTTCCGACTTGTCGTAAATAAACTTGCGACCATTAAACTGGCTCAGCTTATTATCGATCTTTGCAGGCGAATTCTCGTTCCACAAAAACTGGATTCCATATACACTCGCAAAAAATTCACTATTAAAACCATTTGCACCAACAGACGAATCACGTGAAACGCTTTTGAATTTCACATAGCCATTTTTATCCGTCACCACTTTAAAAGTCGAAAGCCACACATCCGCAGCATGGACAAGAAATGAAGAATCTACAGAGCCTTTTTTCGCAAAATCTTTACGCAGTTCCTCAAACGTTTTATAGAACAGACTGTCCGAAATTTCGTACTGGCAATAAATAAATGTCCATGACTTTTTCATTAACATTAAAGAATAATACTCAGACATGTCCGAAGCTAAACGGGAAGCTTCTTCTTTTTCTTTTATAATATCAAGCGCCATGATAAGTTCTGCAACAGCCTGAATCCGGGCGCTGTCGAAACTGCAATCTTTTTCACGCACCAGCTCTTCAGTACGCTCTGCAGCGAGAGCTTCAAACAAATTTAATTTCAGGTTATCATTACGTTTATCCAGCCGCACATATTGAGGGAATTCCATTTCAGTTCCATTGTCCTGCTCAAAAACAGGTACAATCTTTACAATCGGGTATTCATAGTCACGGGAGCCAACTTCAAAAGCACGGTTCTTCGAGTTGCCGGAATCCACCGAAACCTCGAAGGAATCAACAGGATTCAGCAGCTCATCGACATTTACGACCTTCACATATTTCGGAGCCATCGCCGGCAAATAATCTATCGTTCCCTGCAATTTTGTGGGAGAAAAACGAACTCCCGCAGCATCCTCACGATAAAGGATTTCATCTTCGATATCGGAACACGCGACCAGACTAAGCGCAACAAACAGTGCCAACAAAAAAGCTTTCTTTAAATACATTTTTATCCTACATTTTTTTTAAATATACAAACTACAGTTCGAACAGAGTATATAAAAAAGACAATCCGGCCTGATGGCCGGATGAAATGTATGGCACGAGACGCGCTCAGTCTATAAATGCGCGCGGATTATTTTTCCAGCGGAAGCATCAAGATACGCGACTTGCGCTTTTGATTGTAATGCTCGCGCTTGCTCTTTGGCAGCTCTTCGACAGTGCCGTCTTCAAATCCGAGCTGGTAGAACCAATCAAGAGCCTGTGTCGTAAGCAAGAACAGCTTCTTGTAACCCTTCATGCGTCCAAGAGAAATCAAGTGACGCACAATCGCTTCGCCGATGCCCGACTTGCGGTAGTTCGCACCGACAGCAATGCCAGCGACTTCGGCCATGCCGTCTTCGAACGCGTGGAGCGCACCGCAGCCATGGATGCTATTGTCAATGCTATAGACAACATAATCATCAAGCTTTTCAGAAATGGAATCCTGCGTACGCGGCACGAGATAGCCCTTCGCAATGTAGTCCTGCATGATGCGGAGGATATCCGGGATGTCTTCGATTGTCGCCGGACGAATGCTGGAGTACTGGTTAGCATACACCATGGTTCCGTCACCGCGGGCCGAGAACACTTCCTGCAGCACACTGCCCTGAAATTCACCGCTCAGCAAATGCACACGGTTCGCGCCCGCTTCGCAGGCGTTGATGGCGTTCATCAGGTAATCCATCTGCGCAAAGTCGAGCACATCGGAATTGAGTTCCAGAAGTTCCTTTGCCTGGTCCACGTCCATTGCAGAAATAAGCCCGTTATCCGTCGGTTCAAGATACTTCGTGTTCTTGCCCGTTACAAGACCTTCGAGCTTGATGCCGCTTTCACTTCCAATAAAGAACAGCTTCCCGACTTTAAGGTACTTGCAAAGTTCAGTAGCAAGTTCCGTACTCGAAATATTGTAGGCGCGACCAATCTTGTTCCAGCCAATCGGCGGGATGATCGGCACGAACTTCTCGTTCATGAGCTGTTCCAGGAGGTCGCGCTGGATGCGCTCGATGCGGCCGGTGCGCATGTAATCGACACCGTTAATCACGCCCATGCTGCGCGCCAAAATCCAGTTGCCCTGGATGCCGCTGAGGCCGCTCGCCGTGAGGTGGCTCATGATGCGCTGAGCCACTCCCAAAGACGCCTGCTCCACAAGCGGGAGCGCCTCTTCGTTCGTGAGTCTTACGCCGTTATGAAATTCCGTCTCAAGGTCCCAGGCCTTGAGCTGAGCGTCGATGCTATTTCGCGTTCCCGGCACGATAATGATGCGAATGCCCGCCTTGTGCAAAAGGGCGATATCGCGCATCAGCACGGGGAACATCGGATGGTCCATCAGGCTATCGTCAATCTTCAGGACGAAAAGCTGGCCCTTGAACCTATCCATGTAGCCAAACACTTCCCGGATGAACCCGGCCACTTCGAAGTGCTGAGAATAAAAATCGGACGCTGCGTTATTCATGTGCTAAAAAGTAGCAACAGAAAAAGCGAAGGACAGAAAATCCTTCGCCATTTGAACAAAAATTCGGCATTTTTACTTCGCCGGGAAAACCTGCAACAGCTCCACCTCGAACACGAGGAGCGAATTGGGCGGAATTGAAGGCGGAGCGCCAGCCTCGCCATAGGCAAGCGAACTCGGAATCCAGGCTTTCACCTTTTCGCCGACCTTCATTTCCAGGAGCAGATCCTGCCAGCCCTCAATCACGGAAGTCACCGGGAATTCCATCGGGGCACCGCGCTTGACGCTATTGTCAAATTCGGTTCCGTTGAGGAGCGTACCCACGTAATGGACCTGGACCTTGTCGGTCGCCTTGGGCTTAACGCCTGTACCTTCCTTGAGCATTATATATTGCACACCCTTCTTTGTGACCCACACTCGCGGGTCCTGGATGTTTTTCGCAAGGAACGCCGCCTGATCGCTAAGCGCCTTACGGGCAGCAGCAGCTTCATCGACCTCCTTCTGGATCTGCATCTGGTTGAGCAAATCCTGAAGCGCCACTTCGGACTGCGAATCCGTCATGAGGATTTCACGGGTAGAATCGATAACATCTCGCATGGCACCGATAAGGACTTCGAGCTTTACCGGCACGTTGATATTGGAAACGGCCTTGCCAAAGTCAACACCGAGCGCATAGCTGTAACGGTCAACAGCGTTGTCCAGAAACACCTTCTGTTCTTCAGCCGGTTTCGGTTCGGGCACAGGCACCAAGTCAGGAACGACAGGTTCATTGACCGCAGGCGCATTCACCGGGGTAGCAACAGGATCAACAACTGGTGCTGGTTTATTACCACCACAGGCAACAAGCGCTCCCACTCCCAAAATTATCGGAAAATAACGAAAAACTTTCATAAAAAACGGATCCAATCCTAATTTTAGTTCCATTAAAATACCTTTTTATACACAAAAACGCCAAAAAATGTGCTTTTTGCCACATTTTTTTTGTAAATGTAAATAAAAACACACAGGTCCCCTTTAAAAGAACTTATTTTTTTACTACTTTTACACTCAAAGGTAAAAAAATGAAAAAAAGCTTTAAGTGTTATATCGATTCTGCAACAGCACAGAAAAAGCTGTTCGACGAATCCATCGGTAGCGTTAAAGACTCTCTGGTCAGGACTATTTCGGAATCTACTTCCAATAGCTGCAATGTGCAACTTTTTAAGAAGCCGGAACCGGCTTACTCGACCACAGGCTGGCTTAAAGGCGCCCTTTCTTACCCGTGGGCAATCGTAAGCGTCATCATCCCGTCGATTCTCGAAAACCTTTAATTTAAAGCTCATAATTTCATTCCAAGACGCCCGCCCCAAGCGGGCTTTGCTTTTTTAAAGCGTCTTTTTATTTGTCATGCCCGCCATCGAGCGGGCATCTCCTTTTTTAGAAAAGATCCCTTTAGCGGCGAATCCAAATTTTTTAAATTTGCAAAAAACGGAGATTTTATGGCAGCACTCATTCTCGATGGCAAGGCTCTTGCCAAGACTACTGAAGAAGAACTCAGCGCCCGCGTGGCAAAGCTCAAGGAAAAGACCGGCAAGACCCCGATTCTTGCAACGATTCTCGTGGGCGACGATCCGGCTAGCGCCACTTACGTCAAGATGAAGGGCAACGCCTGCGCCCGCGTCGGCATGGAAAGCATCCGCGTGGTGATGGACAAGAACACCACGACCGAAGAACTCCTCAACAAGATTCAGGAACTCAACGAGAACCCGAACGTGCACGGCATCCTTTTGCAGCACCCGGTTCCGCGCCACATCGACGAACGCGCCGCTTTTGAAGCTATCGACGCCCGCAAGGACGTGGATGGCGTGACCTGCCTCGGCTTTGGCCGCATGTCCATGGGCGAAAAAGCTTACGGCTGCGCAACACCGGCCGGCATCATGCGTCTCCTCAAGGCTTACAACATTCCTCTCGCCGGTAAGCATGCCGTGGTCGTTGGCCGTAGCGCCATCCTCGGAAAGCCGATGGCCATGATGCTCTTGAACGCAAACTGCACCGTGACCATTTGCCACAGCAAGACCGAAAACCTCCCGGAATTCGTGAAGCAAGCTGACATCCTGGTCGGTGCCGTTGGCAAGCCGGAATTCATCAAGAAGTCCTGGATCAAGCCGGGTGCAGTCGTCGTGGACGCTGGTTACCATCCGGGTGGCGTGGGCGATATCGAGAAGGGTCTCGAAGAAGTCGCTTCCGCATACACTCCGGTTCCGGGCGGTGTAGGCCCGATGACCATCAACACCCTCATCTACCAGAGTGTGGAATCCGGCGAATCGTTGATCAAGTAATGTTCAACGCGACGCGACAGATAAAGCAATTGAAAGGCGCCCTCGTGGCGCTTTTCGCTTTATGCACTTTGTGGCCTGCACAAGCTTTTGCCGCTTCCGAACTCCAAAAGCAGATGGTGCGTGACATGAAGAAATGCGGCAGCACCACCGAAGAAGTCGCATGCGCTGTCGAAGGCAAGGACGGCTGGCTCTTTTTGCAAGAAAGTTTGCTGAACGCCACCAAGCGCTGGAACGACAACACACCACAGATTATCGCGTTCAAGGACTCGCTCGAAGCCCGCGACATCAAGCTCATCGTCGTCCCCGTTCCAGACAAGCTGTTGACCGTACCCGAGCTGTATTCCGACAAGGCGAAAAAAGGAATCAAGCTCCCGCAATACAAAAAATGGGTCGAGAAGCTCCGCAAGCATAACGTCACCGTCATCGACGCGCTCGACAAAATTAAAGAACTTCACAAGAATCTGGGCACAGAAACGCCCATGTTCGAACCGTACGAAAGCCACTGCACAGGCCCCGCAAGACTCGTACTCGCGAACATGGCCGCCGATTCCATCGCGCCTCTCCTCTACGGTATGAACCGTAAGCGCTACCCGATGCACGACACCATTGTCGATGGCACCGGAAATCTCTACGACTTGCTCCACGGCGAAGAAATTAAATACAAAATAAAAGAGCAAAAAGTTTTGGGCACCGATGGCTACAAATATCGCGGTTCCAAAAAAGCACCGATCATCGTCATTGGCGACAGCAATGTAGGCCAAGGCAAATCCTACGGTGCACAAATCGGCGCGTACATCGCGGCAGCGACAAGCGTCGAAACATATTCCATCAGCAAAGTCGGCGGCGGCAACATCGGCCCGCAAATGTTCAAAGGCAAGAGAAGATTTTTAGAAGGCAAAAAAGCAGTCGTCTGGGTATTCGACGGCCGCGAACTCTACGGGCATTTCAAAGCGCCGGAATTTTAAATCGAAGAACCAATCACTCTGGATGGCATGAAGCACCCGATTGAGTCTATTATTTTTCATATAGATCCTATACTTGGATGACAGTACAATTCGTCATTCTCGCGTAGGCGAGAATCTCAGACCATCTTTTTTTGTATTTTGCACAAAGTCCGAACAAAGCCAATTTCATCCATAAATTTTATGAAAGATTCAATTTTTCCTGAAGAAATGCATAGACAAATCTTACTCGTCGTATTAGCCATGCTTTTGTTCATGTTCGGCACAAGCCATGCTTTGGTTAGAATGGGTTCCGGTTCTCCTTGTCCTACAGGTTTTGAATGGATTGAAGGAGAGATTAACGAAGATCTAGAAGGAGATTTAAGTCATGAACCAGGAAAATGTGTAGAAAAAACTGTCACAGATTCCATCGTAAAAATAAACAATGATTCATTACAATTTTTTCTCGATTTTGGCAAAAACTATAAAATTCCGTATATCGGAGAAAAGATAAAAATAAAAGGCGTCGAGTATAACGTTTTAGAACTTTTTAACCAAATTGACAAAGTCTGGACAAACATTACGCAAGCATTGCAAATCAAACGAATTTCAGGGGCTCAAATTCAATTTAACTTGCGAGAAGTAAAAAAATTAGTCAAATCATTGAAAAACAAAGACAATCTATTTTCAGCTATTAATCTAACATTTGCAAAACGATGGAGATCGAAAGAAAAACCTATCAAAGTAGAGCTTTTCAAAAATCACGACGAATACTGCACATTTAATATTGACGGTTTATCAATAGAAATTGAATTTGTTCTAAAACCAGGTTTTCAAGAAGTTCAATTTGAATCGTTAACAAAAAAGTCAAAAATCAATTCTTCTTTATTATTCGAATTAGAATTTGAATGGGGAAAAGATGGATTTGAACTGATAACCAAGTTTAAGTCATGGACTATAAAAGCCCCCGGATTATCGAGAAAAAACACCAGTTCATTGCCTTACGAGCCTTATTACGTCAACGGAAACCAATTGGAAATTTACATAACTTCTAATGAGGTAAGCACCAATGTCGCCGATTATCCCATAGGGTTACAATCTTGCGCCATCAAATCTTTGGATAAAGTTAGCATTCCTTTTTTCGGAAAAGTACAGTTTGCTAAAGACGGCAAACGATTAAGTACAATAGAAATTTTTAAAATGATAAGAACATTCCAAGTGCACATGCAACTAGCGTTAGAATATGGTTTAACGTTTGATAAAAGCGGAAACGAAGGATATATAAATATTAATGAAATAAAGGATGTTTTTGACAAAATTCCCAAAAAGAAATTTCCGCTAGGTAGTATCGCTGTACTTAATGGGTCTTTGGTCGAAAGATCTGATAGATATGACAATCTCCAATTTTACAATGTTATGGAACAGGAAGACCTAAGCAAAATAAAAGAAGCTAAACTACACAACAAATACAATGTTGCATTGTACAAAGTAACTATCGATTCACTTCAACTCGATAAGAATGTAGATACGAGTTTAATGGAGACTAGCGATTTTAAAGTGAGTTTAGATGCTTATATTGGAATTGATTTTCGAATTTCTGATGGAAATTTCTTCATGAACAATTCTTGTTTTATAGGCCAGATTGTTTTGACCATCACCTCAGATGTTAAAGAACTGAATATTCAACCCTATAAAATCCAAATGGGGGATGAAAATTCAAAGAATTATGGCAAACTACGTTACTCCGTAAGCATTGGTGCAGATAATTTTTGGTGTGAGTCGATAAAAATTTTTAACCCCTCCATGGTTATAGATTTCGAATCTTTATCGCTAAAGGATGATTCGACAACAGTACCTTTGAACGGAGAAAACAAAATCAACCGTTTTATTTATGACTTTGAACGCAACGAATGGAATTTCCCCGAAATTCTAAAAACACATAAGTCCATCTCAAATGAGGCTTCTAAGTAAAACATTCGCCATCGAAATAAAGCACATTAAAGGTTCTTTATAAACTCTTTTGCGTCGCAGGACTCGACAAGTTCTTCGCCGAGCAGTTTCTGCAAGCGCTCTAGGTCATGACGGCCATCGTGTTCAAATACAACGACTTTCTTGAATCGGTCACGGTGGCGCAACAGGAATTCCAGATTATTGATATCCGTCTTCGGGAAACCGTAACCGATAAAGTAAATTTCTTCGGCGTTTTTCAAATAGTAATCGGCCTTGGACCAAAGCAAATTGAAAAGGCTTCCGCGCAAGAACGATTCCTTTGCATGCGCCATCGGAATGAAGATGGGAGTATCTTCGCAGTAGATGGGAAAACTGCGGTCTTGCGGTTCAACTTCGCAAACGTTTTTCAAGTCGAGTTCATCACTTGCGCCCTTGACGGGGAACCAGTTGAGCGAGCCGTGCAATTTGATAAGGTCTATGGTGCGGCTGGATTTGCCGCGTTTTGCCGAGCGGTCGGCAGGGTCAATTTTCACGCCGTAATCCACAGAAACTTGTTCGCTAAGTTCCTTATCCTTGGCAATCGCAGTTTCAATAAGCGTGTCGTAATTGAACGAGAGCAAGAGTGTTTCACGGGAACCCGATGCCGAATCGTTTTCGCACGAAACGAGAAACTGTTTGAGAATCGCTGCAGCGGATTCGTCAAGCACATCGTTGTCGCGGCGAATGACGCTTGCAATAAAGCGCAACAGTTCAAAGCGGAGCGACGCATGGTAAAGACGTTCACGCTCGCCCGGAAAAATCTGCGCCGAGAGAATCGACGTCGCCAAAGGCTCGATGCCAAGGTAATCGCTATCGCCGTTGCAAAGCGTCAAAAAACGCTTGCAGTAATCGCGAAAATGCGGAAACTCGTCCGGGATTCCAAAAGGGATAAGCTCGTTCAAGTCGCGGAGCGTGGGCATCTGCGGCGAGAAGGACTTGCTGAAACCAGAACCAAGTACAAAAATACGGCGATAACAATTCGACTGCATCATACCGTTAATGTATAAAATTAGACGAAAGAACGCTTCGCTCGCAGACTAGAGACTAGAGATTATTTAATAAGATATTTCTTTCGTCTCTCGTCTATAGGACCGCAGGTCCGTTCTCTCATCTAAAAATGCAACCAGCCGGTTTCAAGTGCGGTCACGGGAGTTACTTTCACATTGCCTTTTTCGGGCACCTCAAAAGCAAGCCCTGTCAAAAAGTTCATCCAGCATTTCGGTTCGAACTTCAATCCGCAAAAATGCGAAAGACACGGTACAACCCAGGCATCATGCGTCACAAAAACATTGAACCGCGACTGAGCCTTTTCAAACATCATCTCGCGCATCTGCTCGGCACGTTCATGAAGCGGCCAGAACGCGCCATGTTCACCCGATTCCAGCCACTTGCAGATACCTTCGTAAAAGCCTTCTCGCAATGTCTGCTCATATGCAGGCACATCACGAACAAAGAAATCGCCAAGTTCATTGAGCGGCGTGACATTTACACTGTCCGCAGCAGCACCCGATGCAACTCCTGGAATCGCGAAGTTTCCAAAGCCAGCGAGTTTGCGGCCTTCGCTAATGCACTTCGCCGTTTCCATGCAGCGCCCGACCGGGCTTGAAAAATACACCGCATCGCCAATCGCAGGAATCATTTTTCCAAGCGCTACCGCCTGACGGCGCCCACGATCCGTAAGCCCCACATGCGCACCAAAGTCCTTGTCGCCGGGCGTGATGTGGTTGCGTTCTGCATGGCGCAAGAGCAAATAAATTTTAGAGTTCCAGTCAGCCTGGGCAAAAAAGTCAGAAAGCTGTACGAAGTCGTTTGTCATCGGTCGTTAGCCAGCAATTGCAGCAGACAGCGGAACCCAGATAGCATGTCCAAGAGCAAAGCTCAAGATTCCAAGCAAGAACCCGCCCAGGATATCCGAAATCCAATGAACGCCAAAGTACACGCGCAAAAGGCCCCATGTAAACGGCAAGAGAATCATGAACCAGCCATACTGAGGTACACAATAAAACACTGTACTCGCAACGGCCAGATTGTTCATCGTATGCCCAGACGGGAAGCTATACTTGTCCAGCGGCGGCACCTCGGCGGTAATATGCGGAATGGCATCAAACGGACGCGAGCGCTTGACCTTCAGCTTCACCACCCAGTAAATCAGGAGGCTCAACGCAAGCGATACCAGCGCCTGCCAGAGGATCGGGAGGAAACTATCCCACCCGACTTTCCAAATAAGAAACACAATGAAAAGTGCCCAAATGTAACCATCTCCCAGGCGCACATAAAGACGAAGCCAGCGGTTCGTCTTTTCCGAAAAGTGGCGGTTTGTCCAATAAGCCGACACCCGGTTATCAAATTCTATAATTTTCCTAAACATCCATTTAAATGTAGTTAATAAAATCCTATTATTTACAAAAAGAGGTGACGGTCATCTGGTTTGTTCTACACTTCATCGGCGAAAAATGCTGTGAAGGGTAAAAATTTAAACAACCTAAGCCCCAACCGCTAAACATTAATCTCTAACCACCGGTTATAACTATGCGCGTACTCGTTTTAAACTGTGGCAGCTCCTCCGTGAAATTCGCTGTCATCGATACAAAAACCAAGGAATCCATCGCAAGCGGCCTCGTCGAAAATATCGGCGTGAACGGCCACACAAAGGCCAAGGGTCCTGAAGGCAAGATTGACTTCAACTTCGACTGCCCCACGCATGCCGAAGCTGTGGACCAAGTCAAGAAGTTCCTCGATGCACAGAAGCTCACAGATACGATCGAAGCCATCGGCCACCGCGTCGTGCATGGCGGCAAGTACATCAAGAGCGAAAAGGTCTCGCAGGAAGTCATCGACTACATCCGCAGCATCACGCTCTTTGCCCCGCTTCACGAACCGGCTCACGCCACCGGCATGGAATGCGCCACCAAGTTCTTCCCGGGTCTCCCGCAGGTCGCCGTGTTCGATACGGCTTTCCACCAGACCATGCCGCAGAAGGCATTCCTCTATGGCATTCCGTACAAGTTCTATGAAAACGACCGCATCCGCCGTTACGGTGCTCACGGCACAAGCCACCGCTTTGTGACTGCCGAAGCTTGCAAGGTTCTCGGTACTAAGCCGGAAGAAACCTGCCTCATCACGGCCCACCTCGGCAACGGCTCCAGCTGCTCCGCCATCTTGAACGGCCAGTGCGTCGATACCACGATGGGCTTCACACCGCTCGAAGGCCTCATCATGGGCACCCGCTCTGGTAGCCTCGACCCGGCCATCCTTTTCTACATCGCAAAGAAGTACAGCAAGGAATACGGCACTATCGACCAGCTCGATCACCTCGTGAACAAGGAATCTGGCTTGCTCGGCCTCTCTGGACTTTCGAACGACATGCGTACGCTTACGCAGGCCGCAAGCGAAGGCAACAAGCAGGCTCAAATCGCCCTCGATGTCTTCTGCTACCGCCTCACCCGCGAAATCGGCGGCCTCGCCATGGCTCTCCCGCGCATTGACGCGATCGTCTTCACGGGCGGCATCGGCGAAAACAGCTTCTACGTCCGCAAGCAGGCTCTCGACAACCTGAAGCTCCTCGGCTATGAGGTCGATGAAGAACGCAACCTCAAGAGCGGTAAAGAATCCAACCACCTCATCACGAAGGACGGCACTCCGAAGGCTATCGTCGTTGCAACAAACGAAGAACTGCTCATCGCTCTCGACACCGAAGCATTGGTGAAGTAACGCTCGTAAAACGAGCGTCATCCTGAGCAGCTTAATAGCTGCGAAGGATCCAGTTAAATTCTAAAAGAAAGGCTCCGCATTGCGGAGTCTTTGTTTTTATATAAAAAAAGTCAACCCCGGAACAAGTCCGGGGTGACATCATAAACATTAACTGGATCCTTCGCGGTCCATGACCGCTCAGGATGACCGCGCACAGCGCCTTACTTAATCGTCCATGTCTGGCTGTTGACGCGGAGGATCTTGCGGCCCTGCACCTTGGCAGAAGCGTTCATCACCTCAGCCGGGTTCACCGGGAGCTTTGCGTTCCAGACCACACGGCCCTGCATATCGATCATCTTAACAGCGCCACGCTTTGCCATCACAGCGTTCTGCCAGCTCGCCTTCGGCTGTGCAAGCTGCGGCTTCAATCCAATAGGCGGCTTGCCGACGATGATATACAAAGGAACGGTCACATTCTGCTTGCTGGGGTCAGAAACCTTCACGCCGATACCAAACTTTTGATCGTCCTTAAGCTTGACGCCATCATTCGCCTTGACCGTAAGCACAGAACCATTCATCGAAATAGTCAGGTACTTCGTCAAGACGCTTGTTTCATTCGGTGTATAGGTCAGCTTGTCACCATCAGGATCATAGACAAGCGAATCAAGATTCCACTTGACCGTCCAGCCACTATTCGCGACATAGGCCGTATCACCATGCACAACAACAGGCTTGTCGTTCACAGGAGTGATGTTCACGCAGAATTCAAAGCTCTTGGAGCCAGACTTCTTGTCCGTTGCAGTTACAACCACATAAGCCTTGCCCGAGGAATCCTGGACAGAATTGATTTCAAGAATCCCCTTGTCCGTAATTTCAACCTTAAGCTTACCATCCTTGCTCTTTGCAGAATAGGTCAGCGGGTCGCCTTCCGGATCCTTGAACCAGGATGCGACGACATCCTTCATGTACTTCAGCGCCTTCGAAGTCGGGAAGTCTTCCGTGACGGTAGTATCAAGCGTTGCCGGCTTTACGACGACGGTCGGGAGCATATTACGCTTTTCGACCACGATAGTCACAATGGCTGGCTTAGACTTCGTACCATTGATTACATCATAGTAACCAAAGTAATCAACACCTTCAAAGCCTTCTTCCGGAACATACTTGAAACTGCCATCCTTATTGAGGGTAAGCGTTCCGTGAGCAGGCAACTGAGCAACTTCGGCTTCCATGCCCTTCGTTACACCTTCAGGATAGGTATCGTTGGCAAGTACGCCCTTCTTTGCATCTACCGTAAGAGCACTATCGTTAAATGTAGTGTACTCGTCCTTTTCCGCATGAGCAACGTCCTTCGGCGCAACAAGCTTGACATAAAGGTTGACACCCACAGAGTCAAAGTCATCCGTCGCATAGAAGAAGATCGTTGCAATGCCATTCGCACCCGTCACCGGCTTTAAAGAAATATAGTGGTAATTTGCATTTGAACTATCAACATCTGCAACAATCTTTGTACCGGCAGCTTTATAGGTAAACTTCTGCGAACCGTCACTCACTTCGATATCGCTAAAGGTTAAAGACTTTGTCGGGATCTTTATTTGCGATACGGTATCTTCATCGAAGTCTGCATCAATAACCAGCGTGTCCTTGATGAACGCACTATCGAGCACTGTAACTGTGGGAGCGTCATTGACCGGTTTCACGTGGATAACGACAGTACCCTTGTTACTAATCATATCGTGATTGTCCAGTTCCACAAGCACATAGGTAAGCGTATCGTCACCGTAGAAGTCCTTTTCCGGCGTATAGGTAAACGCACCCATCTGGTCAAAGCCAATCAAAGAACCATGCTTGGTCGAATCAATCGGAATGACGACAAAGTCATCCCCATCCGGATCCGAGCACATGACCTTAAGACCGCGAAGGAACGGAACAATAAGGGATTCATCTTCATTGACTGTGTACGACGTATCGACAACCACAGGCGCCCTGTTCATATCCTTGATTTCGATAAATATTTTACTGTAGACAGAAGCTTCCTTATCCGCAGCATAAACAGCAATGAGTATCGTAGTATCCTTCTTAACGCCTGTAGGAATAATCTTAAGCGTATCATTCAAAGTAGCCTTGTCAAGCGGAGTCAAGACCTTGATCAGCGGAGCCGACATGTCAACAACAAATGTGAGCTTATCATTATCTTCGTCAGTGAACATCTTAGAAAGCGGAAGCTTGAGCGTATCCACCTCGTCCATCTTTATCGTCTGGGCGACATCGTAAGGTGCAAGTACTTTAGGCGGATGGTTTTCTGAAGGAGGATCATCCGGACAACTCGGGTCACCCGGGCAAACTGGACCATCCCCAACATCCTTGATTGTGATGTTGAACAGGGCCTTTATGGATTCCCCGCCCATCAAGGCATAAACAGAAAGCAAAAAGGTCGTGTCCTTATCGACATTTCTGGGAACATAAACAAGTTCGTCCTTCAAGGTTGGCGCACCCGTGGGCTTTACCAAAGTCAACAAATTTGCCGGCAAGGAGGTCGCAATCGTAATCTCGGCACCTTCATCTGCGGCAAAGACCTTCGAAAGGTCGATCTTCAAGGAATCCGTGTCGTTAACCGTTATTGACTGGGTCTTGTCATAAGGTTCAAGAACCCTAAAGCCCGGTTGAACAGTCGATTCGCATTCACCGAAAGAGAATGCAGAAATGGTAATGACGTTCTTGTTCCTGTTTGCGTCACTAGCATCAAGCTGCTGCGCAATGCCGGCCTTGTAGCTAATCTGGATGGCCAACTGCTTTGTCAAATCCAGATTAGCCTTCTGGCCCCAGCCTTCTTCCTGGGCAAATTCCTGGAAGGTAAGGTATTTCGCCGAAAAATCTGTCGAAGCCGGAAGGACGACGCCGTAGTAGTTGTAGTCCGTAATCGTTGACTGCTTCAAATCCAGACGGAACGGACGATCGGCCTTGTAAGTAAAGCAAAAACCTGAATATGCCGAAAGATCTACCGGGACATCTTCGCTATTGGCCTGCTTCCAGGTAAACCCGAAACCTGCTGTACTGTATTCTTCAGAATTGAGGTCCAGCGTCGCGGAAAACTGCATATAGCCTTCAGCAGTAATATCGCGTACGCCCGATGCATTCGGCTGTGGTTGCGCATAGCTATACCAATATGCCGGCTGCATATCATTGCCTTTCGGCTTATCATAACTCCAAACCGTCGGACCAGCATAACCCATCGTCATGCCTGCCAACGCCATCACCATTGACAAAGATAGCGATTTCATTTTTCAAACTCCTCTCAAGTTAACACCATGACCCATCAGGATAAATCTATATTATCCCATGAGGTTTGTCACTAGGGGAGCAAAAAAAATTATCCCAAATTGTCAAGTGCCTCGAAGCGTTCGTAGGCCTGTTCGAGCAGGGCCTCGTCATCGGCAATCTTTTTCTGGAGTTCCACGATGAGGGTCGCGTTCGTGTAGACTTCGGGCTTGGAAAGTTCCAGCTGGTAGTCGGCAATTTCCTTCTCGAGCTTTTCGATTTTTTCGGGGAGGGCTGCGTATTCGCGCTCCTCGTTGTAGCTGCGCTTTTTCTTTTTCGCGGGCGCGGGGGACGCGGAGGCGGCGCCGGCGCCAGCATTTGAGCGGGCCTGCTTTTCGGCTTCGCGTTCGGCGGCCAGGCGGGCGGCCTGGGCGGCTTCCTTGTCGCGGAGCTTCTTGTTCGCCTCGTAATCGGAGTAGCCACCGACCGCTTCAAAGACGTGGCCATCTTCTTCGATGGCGAGGATGCCGGTTGCCACGGAATCCAAGAAGGCACGGTCATGACTGACCGTCAGGACGGTGCCGTTATAGTCGGCCAGAAGTTCGGCCAAGAGGTCGAGCGTTTCCATGTCCAGGTCGTTCGTCGGTTCGTCAAGCACCAAGACGTTGCTCGGGTGGCTAAAGAGGCACGCGAGCAAAAGTCGGTTGCGTTCACCGCCACTAAGCGCACTGATCGGGCCGCGGGCGCGATCAGCCGAGAACAGGAAGTCTTGCAAATAACTTAACACATGGCGTTTCACGCCGTTCAAGGTTATGTAAGCTTGTCCGTCACCAATGTTCTCGATGAGCGACTTGTCTTCGCGCAGGCGGGTGCGCATCTGGTCGAAATACGCAATATGGAGGTTACTGCCCAGGCGTACTTCACCCGATTCCGGCTGGAGTTCGCCAAGAATCAAGCGCAAGAGAGTCGTCTTGCCGGAGCCATTCGGTCCCACGATGCCGATGCGGTCACCACGGCTGATTTCGGTCGAGAGGTCGCTAATGAGCGGGCTTCCGTCATAGGAATAGCTCACGTTCTTGAGGCGCGCAACGAGGCGCCCGGAACGGTCGGCTTCCGTAATCTGCATGTTCACGTTGCCCGTACGGGAGCGGCGGGCCGCGCGTTCTTCGCGCATCTTGATGAGGGCGCGGACTCGCCCCTCGTTGCGCGTACGGCGAGCCTGGATGCCCTTGCGGATCCAAACTTCTTCTTCAGCCAATTTCTTATCGAAAAGCGCATTCGCCTTTTCTTCTTCGGCAAGCGCCTGGTCCCTGAACTGCACGAACTTGTCGTACGGGAAATCCCAACTGCGCACACGGCCACGGTCAAGCTCGAAAATGCGGGTCGCCGTACGGCGGACAAACGCACGGTCATGGCTCACGAACATCACCGCGCAATTCAATCGCGTCACAATCCCTTCCAGCCACTGGATGGCGGGAATGTCGAGATGGTTCGTCGGTTCGTCGAGCAAAAGTAAGTCCGGGTCTTCGGCCACGGCACGTGCGAAAAGCACACGACGCTTCTGGCCACCGCTCAGGCTGTCGTAAGGCGCATCCGCATCAATGCCCGTCTTCCCGAGAATCGCCTCGGCCGTCGCATTGTGCGCGCCATCGTCCAGAATCTTCTTGGAAATCACGGAACCGCCGCTCACCACGGACACGCGGCCCATCACAATATCACGCACGGTCCCGTCGAGATGCGCCGGAATTTCCTGGATCATGCGGCTCACGCGAAGCCCAGTCTTCTTTACGATTTCGCCGGAATTCGCTTCCATCTCGCCGGTCAAAACCTTCAAAAGCGTACTCTTGCCCTCGCCATTGCGGCCCACAAGGCAAATGCGGTCTCCCGCCTCGATATCGAACGAGACATTGTCCAAAAGCGGCGGACCGCCAAAACGCAACAAAATATTCTGAACCGACAAAATGGGCATAATCAAACCCTTCTATAATTACTTTTTCCTATTGAAAAATAGAAAAATCGTTTATTTATCTAAATTTGGGCAAAATGCGTTTCTTGATCCAAAAGCTACTGACTTTAACAGCCTTTGCCCTCCCCGCTTTTGCAGCGGCGGAAAATGCCCAAACAGCTCCAGCGGACAGTTCTGCGCCCAACGCCGTAACGGATTCAGCAAACTACTTTCAGCGTTTTTCAGCAGTCCCTGTGCTTGGCTATACCGAGGAAACCCAGTATCAATTTGGCGCAATGGCCATCATCTTTTTCAAGCCTTCGTTCGAAGGCGGGAACGCATCTGAACTAGACCTTTCTTTTTACGGCACCTCACGCAAGCAGGTTACAGGTTCCATTTCGCCCAAGTTCTACCTTCTGGACGACCAGATTTCGGGCGACATCGACATCCACTACGAGGACTGGGTCGGCAACTATTTTGGAAATCGCAACGACCCCGACATAGACAACTTCCGCAAGTTCGACCGCCAGACATTCTACGTCCAGACGCTTGTTGAAACAAACTACGGAACAAAGCGGTGGCTCCCCGACCTCCGGTACGGGCTGTTCCTGGAACTGAACCATACATACGTAGATTTCAGCAACTACCACTACCACGGAGATATAAAGCTCCCCGAAAACACCAACGGTTGGCGAAACGGCATCGGCTACCACTTGTCGATCGACACCCGTGACAACACCAACTGGGCCCGACATGGGTACCTGGTCCAATGGGGGCATTACTTTTACAACAAGGGAATGGGCGATTTCAGCTACACCCACCAGGAACTCGATGTCCGCGGTTACTCCGAATTCATCTGGAACACATCCATGGCCGTCGGTTTCCTCTGGCAGCGCGTGGACGGAGACGCCCCCTTCGACAAGCTTGCCGGGTCGGACGGCCTCAAGCGCTTCCGTGGAGTCGAAAAGAACTACTTCTACGGAAATCAGGCGATGTTCCTGCAAGTCGAATTCCGCAAGAAGCTGTTCTGGCGACTGGCCGGGGACATCTTCTTTGAAGGCGGAAAGACCGGGGACTACTTTAGCGACCTCATGCGCAACAAGTGGCACAGAAGCATAGGCTTCGGAGGGCGGTTCGCCCTCAACAAGAAAGAAAACCTGTACGCCCGCTGCGAACTTTCATGGGTGGACTTCAAGAACGTCGGCATGACGATGTACGTCCGCGACGCCTTCTAACACTAGACTTCACTGGTCCCTTCTGGCTTCGCCATCAGGGTGACGATAAACAAAAAAGCGGACGCAAACCCAAGGTCTGCATCCGCCATTTTGAGATAGAATAATCAACGGTTTAAGGATCAGTCCTTAACGCTGTTCCAGTCCAGGACGCCCTTCTTGAGGAGGTAGATATAACCGGCTTCAAGAATCAGGAGGAATCCGAGGAGGATGAACAGCAATTCCCAGCCTCCAGCGAGGAACTGGATAGTCCAGGGATAGATAAAGGCGACTTCGAGGTCAAACACCAGGAAGAGCATGGCCACCATGTAGTACTTCACCGGGTAGCGTTCGTTTGCCGTACCGGAAACGTGAGCGAGACCGCATTCGTAGGCAGAACCCTTGATAATGGTTTGCTTGATCTTGCCCGGGTGCAAGAACCAGTTGGCAAGAAGAAGGACTGTAGGAATGCAGAGGGCCATGATCACGAGGATCGTCATGGCGAAGGTGGTGTCGAAAATTTCAACATTGCTCATAGTGATCCCAAAGATAGTAAAAAAGTTTTTGCTACATCAATACCTTTTTGTAAACTATATTTGGTATATCATGAAGAAAAGTCTACTTTCTCTTAGTTTCTTAGGGTTAACCGCCCTCTTTTTCGGTTGCTCCGACGATATAACGGCTCCGGGGGATTCTCCCATTGCCGAAAATTCATCGTCTTCAATCGCGACCGATCTGTCGTCATCCGGCGCCCAGCCAGGGAACATCTCCTCTTCTACAATCGTCATCGGCAGAAAGGATACCGTAGAAAAGCACGAAACAGTCACTATTCCCGGTTCAAAGATCCCGTACCCTGACATAGTCACCGAACCGGTGGTCTGCATCTGGACACCTAATTGCGCCGTCGAGCCGCCTTCATCTTCATCCAAGGCAACCCCCAAGTCTTCCTCTTCGCAGGGCGGCATTTCAATCGACCTTCCAGAAAACAAGCCGCCTGTAGTGAACGGCACGACGATGACCGACCAGCGCGACAACAAGACCTACAAGCTTATGCAGATCGGCGGAAAGCTCTGGATGGCACAGGATATCAACTACGAAGTTGCCAACAGCGAATGCTACAACGAACAGAACGAAAACTGCGCCACAAACGGCAGGCTCTATACGTTCAACGCCGCTCAGCGCGCATGTCCTACCGGCTGGAGACTTCCGAACAGAGAAGAAACCCAGGCAGCTCTCAACGACGAGTCTGTCCCTTGGAGCTACAGCGGACGCTGCAAGGACGGCACCTGCGACTTCCTCGGCGACATGGGATTCCACTGGACATCGGGCGACCCTCAACCAAACGACAAGAAATACGATGAAAATGGCGGCAGCAACGGAGCCCTCATCATCGTGGAAAAGTCTCCGGACTACGTCAAGGAAGGCGACGACCAGAAGTTCTTCCAGGTTGACCAGAAGACAAAGCGCTTCAGCGTACGCTGCGTCCAGGACTAGTTTTTTCAATTTTCCTCCTTACATTAAAGACTCTGCGGAAGCAGGGTCTTTTCCTTTTACTACAGAAAACGGCCACTCAACTTTACTAAATTCGTTCTTATGCTACGTTCAAAGTACCAGATGCTCGCGGACTCACTCTCCGAGAACATTTTCAAGACAAAGACCCAGGCAAACCCCATCATGCTGGTGGTACTCGCCTATCTTTTGCTCATTGCTGTCGGCACCGCACTTTTGAGCCTGCCGCAAGCTGGGGAGCGCCCAGTAAGCCTCATCGAAGCATTCTTCACGTCCATGTCAGCCGTCTGCGTCACCGGGCTTTCCGTCGTCGATATTTCTTCTACATACACAGATGTTGGGCACTGGTTCATCGTCGTCCTGATGCAGCTTGGCGGGCTTGGCATCATGACCGCATCTACGACACTCATCTTGCTTGCCGGCATGCACCCCGGCTTTAGCCACCAGTCCGTATTCTTCTCCGAGTTCACGCAAGAAGGAAACATCGATGCAGGCCGCATCCTCCGAGCCGTGATCCCATTCACGTTTGTCCTTGAACTCATCGGCGGCGTAGTCTACTTCACGCAGTTCGAGTCCATGGATATGTACAACCGCATTCTCTGCTCGACATTCCAGGCCGTGAGTTCCTTCTGCGGCGTAGGTTTTACACTGTTCCCCAACTCGCTTGAAGGTTTCCAGTACAACCCCGTCATGAACATCACCACCTGCATCCTCGTACTGGCAGGCGGATTCGGATTCCTGGCCATTGCAGAGCTGCGCTACATCTTCGACTTCAAGCACAAGGAGATCCGCCGAGTTTCATTGCACACCCGCATTGCGACGTACGGAACCATCATCGTCATCCTCGCAAGCATTCTCATCTTTTCCTTCACCGAATGGAACAACCTCTTTAGCGGCCACACCATTGGCGAAAACGCGCAATCCGTACTGTTCATGGCATTCACGAGCCGCACAGCAGGACTCAATTCCGTGAACATCCCCGACCTCACGCAAGCATCGTTATTCTTCTTTATCATCATCATGTTCATCGGCGCAAACCCAGGCAGCTGCGGAGGCGGCATCAAGATTACGACGGCGGCAGTCATTGGGCTTCTCGGCCTAAACAGGCTCCTCGGCAGGGAAAAGACCCAGGTCCTCGGACGCACCATACCGAACAACACCGTAGACAAGGCCATTCGAATATTCGTGGTCGCCATGGTCGTGATTGCAGGTGCCACCCTGGTCCTGCTCTGCACCGAAATTCCATCCGGCACAGCCTACTCCGCAAACAGCTCCCCGTTCCTCAAAATCCTATTCGAAGTCGTAAGCGCGTATGCCACGTGCGGACTTTCCATGGGACTCACCGAAGAGCTTTCCACGGTCGGGAAAATCGTCATCTGCTGCGTGATGTTCATCGGACGCATGGGTCCCTTGTTCCTCATCTCGGCAGTTGCAGGCAAGCTCCAGGACACCGCCTATTACGCCGAAGAAGACATAATGGTGGGCTAGTTTATAATTCGGAATTAGGAAGTAGGAATTAGAAATTTTTAATTTGGCGGCTTCGCCGCAGTTCCGAATTCTGAGTTACTAGTAACTTTAAACAAAAACACCTAGTAACTATTAACTAGTAACTAGTAACTGATTTCCTAATAATTATATTTAAACTATGGCTTCTAGACAATTCGTTATCATCGGTCTTGGAAATTCGGCAAACTACCTAGCGCGTCACTTGACATCGCTAGGCCATGACATCATGGTCATCGACTCGCATCCCGAAAAGATCCAGGATATCGCAAGCATGGTCTCGCAAGCCGTCGTTGCCGATGGCACCCGCAAAAAGCAGCTTGCTTCCATCCCGTCACTCACCAAGGCAGACAGCGTCATCGTCTGCATCGGTAGCAACCTGGAAGCATCCCTCCTCACCATCCTGAACCTGAAGGAACTCGGGGTCAAGCACATCATCGCGAAGTCGAGCAGCGCCGAACACACGAGCATTTTGGAAAAGCTCGGCGTCACGGACATTTTCCACCCGGAACGCGACGCCGCCATAAGCCTTGCCGAACGCTTGAACCGCCCGAACATGGTGGACTTCCTCCCGTTCATGGAAGGATACTCCATCGTCGAAATTGTCTGTCCTAAAAACTTTATCGGTAAAACACTTAAGACGCTGTCGCTCACGCACAAGTATGGCGTACAGGTCATCGCCATCCGCGACCCACAAGAGCCGACGCCAAAGATCGGTAACATTGCAGACGTCATCCTGCAAGAAGACGACGTGCTGTTCATCATCGGACCGAACGAAGCCCTTGATAAACTAAAAGATTAATTTTCGACTGTCATGCCCGCCTCTGAGCGGGCATCTCCATCTCCGACCGCGCACTTGTCGCACAGTCCGAACATATAGAGCGAGGTCCCCTGCAAGGTAAATCCCGGGGGAATCATTTGTGTGCAATCCGGAGGCGCCACAAAGATGTCGTAGACCTTGCCGCACTTTTTGCACTTGAAATGGCTATGCGGCGAGCAGTCCGCATCGTAGCGCAAGAACCCGTCGCCAAAATCGAGCGATATCGCAAGGCCCTTTTCGAGCAGCTGTTCCAAAGTATTGTAGACCGTCGTGCGTGAAAGCGACGGATATTCCGGCAAAAGCGCCGAATAAATTTCATCGACCGTCGGATGTGTCTTGACGCTCCGCAGGTAACGATAAACACAGACCCTCTGTAGCGAAGGCCTAATGCCATGATCCTTGAGTATGCTTGCTGTTTCTTGCATATTCACACCCTCTTCTCAAACATTCCAACAAAAAAAGCGGCCCCACGCGCTTGATACGCGCGGAACCGCCCTACACCTCAAAAAATTACTTGAAGTAACGACCGAGCAAGCCCTGGAAAGCAGAGCCATGACGGGCCTCGTCCTTGCACATTTCATGAACAGTGTCATGGATGGCATCGTAGCCGAGTTCCTTGGCGCGCTTCGCGAGAGCGAGCTTGCCTTCGGTAGCGCCAGCTTCGGCAGCTACGCGGAGTTCCAGGTTCTTCTTGGTATCGGCATAGACGACCTCACCCAGGAGTTCCGCAAACTTGGCAGCATGTTCCGCTTCTTCGAAAGCGATGCGCTTGTACGCTTCTGCCACTTCCGGGAATCCTTCGCGGTCCGCCTGGCGGCTCATCGCGAGGTACATGCCCACTTCGGTGCACTCACCCGCAAAGTTCTCACGGAGGCCCTGCACCACTTCAGCATCGAGTCCCTGAGCAACACCGACCTTGTGTTCGTCAGCCCAGACGATCTTGCCTGCCGCAGGCTGTTCAACCTTTTCGAAGAACTTGCTCTTCGGGGCATGGCACTGCGGGCATTCATCCGGGGCTTCCGGACCCATGTGGACATAACCGCAAACTTTACAAACCCAGACCTTCATATCGACTCCTTTTCCGCTATGCGGAATTTGATGAAAACTATAATTAAATTTGTTCTTGTTTTTGTAACGATTACAAATATATAATTATTTTAAGAAATGTCAATAGGTTGGAGAAAAAAAATTTCGAACCACCGCATTCGCCGAAACGAACGCATAAAAAAAACGACCCATTCGGGCCGATTCGCATTATCTTTCTTGAACTTTTAGAACGCTGCCGCTTCCGGAGCCTTTTCACGGACCCGCTTGGTAGATTCGGTTTCCGTAGCAAGCTGGCGATGCGTTACAGAACCCACGGCATAATAGCGGTTGCCTTTCTGGATCACGGCCGTATAGGCGTCGAGGGCCTTCACCGAGAACCATTCCTGGTAAAGATTATGGACGTTTTCCTTAAGGCTTGAAGTTTCGTTAATCGCCGGAGCGCCCGATGCCTTGCCATATTTCATAGTAAACTGGTCGGACATATAAGCTACAGCTTCAAAAGTCTTGCTCAGACGAGCACGTTCCACACGGCCCGTACGGATTTCAAAGGCGTAGAACTTGTCATTCTTGTTGAAAATAAAATCGACCTGGACCGGCAGTTCACCAAACATGTAAACAGGAATTACCACACGTTCGCCAACGCCTGTCTGGCCGTAAGGTTCGTAACCTTTTTTCATCATTTCTTCAATGACGGTCTCACGGGAGGATCCAAACGGAATACCGGCAAAGTTATTCTGAGACTGCGCTTGCACGTGAAGCGAAAGCACAAGAATCAAAAAAGTAATGACAATGCCAAATTTGGACACAGTAAACTCCTCTAGATATTGTAAAAGATAGTAAACTTTTTTCAAGTAAGCAAAAATTTTTCACAAAAAAAAGTTTTTTTGGCCCAGTATCTATATTTGGTCACATGTCAAGCACATTTGGAAAGATTTTTTCTGTCACTACATGGGGCGAATCCCATGGTCCTGCTGTCGGAGCCGTCCTCGACGGATGCCCCGCCGGCCTCGCCATCACCGAAGAAATGATTCAGGCTGAACTGAACCGCAGGCGTCCGGGCCAGGGCAAACTGACCACTCCCCGTAACGAAAAAGATACGGTAAAGATCCTTTCCGGCGTTTTCGAAGGCAAGACGACGGGCACTCCTATCTCCTTTGTCGTCTTTAACGAAGACCAGCACAGCAAAGACTATGCCGACATAGCAAAATGGTACAGACCGGGCCACGCAGACCTCTGCTACGATCTCAAGTACGGGTTCCGCGATTACCGCGGCGGCGGCAGAAGCTCCGCCCGCGAGACCATCGGTCGCGTCGCCGCAGGCGCCGTCGCGAAGGCATTCCTCAAGACCGTTGCCGGCACTGAATTCCTCTCGTGGGTTTCATCCGTCGGCACTGTCGATGGCGCCATGCCCGACCTTAACACCCTTACGCTTGACCAGATCGAAGCTTCCCCCGTCCGCTGCCCGGACGAAACCGCCAGTTCCAAGATGGAACAGGCCATCCTGGAGGCGAAGTCCAAAGGCGATAGCATTGGCGGAACAGTCGCGCTCTTCGTGAAAAACGTCCCGGCAGCTCTCGGCGAACCGGTATTCGACAGGCTCGACGCGCTCCTCGCTCAGGCGATGCTTTCCATCCCGGCATGCAAGGGCTTTGAAATCGGCAGCGGCTTTGCCGCAGCACGCATGCACGGCAGCGAACACAACGACGAAATTTACGTAGAAGGCAACACCTACCACACGCGTACAAACAACGCGGGCGGTAGCCTGGGCGGTATCTCCAACGGAGAACCGATCTATTGCCGCATGGCGTTCAAGCCGACAGCCACGATTTCGCAGGCACAAAAGACAGCCGGCCGCGGCTACGAGAATGGCGAACTTGCCGCCAAGGGAAGGCACGATCCTTGTGTTGCCGTCCGCGCTCCCGTGATTGTGGAAAGCATGGCAGCCCTTGTACTTGCAGACCTCTACTTGCAGCAAAAACGCAATTGTCTCGATTAAGTTCTAGCTTACGAAAAGGCGATGCCGGAACGGAGTCCGGCATGACATGCATTGAGGCACTGCTAATGATATACACAACGAAGCCTTTCCGCCTTGCCGCATCCGCATTCTACCGGCTTGCATACAAGCTGCACCACAAGCTCTTTTTGCGGCCACAGCCGCCTATCCAGACTCCCGTCATCATCGTCGGGAGCTATTTAGCAGGTGGCGCAGGCAAAACGCCATTCACCATCTGGCTTGCAAGGCATTTTTACAAACAAGGTAAGCGCATCGCAATCCTTTGCCACAGCGCCGCCTGGGACGAGTTCATCATGTTGCAGCAAGCATTCGAAAGCATCCAGTCACACTCCGCCGCATCACCGCAAATAAAAGTCTTTGCAACCAGGAACCGTTATTCCACCGCCAAGGAAATTCAGGACAAATTCGACATCATTCTCTGCGATGACGGTTTTGAAGACACGCGTTTTACAGGTGTGCGCCACATTTGCCTCGACTGGCAAGAACCGCCAACATCCTGGACATGCCTTATGCCCGCAGGTCCGTTCCGCAGTCTCAGGCAGGACCATGACGAACGCGATATCATCCACCTCGCCTGCTACGGTAACACACCCGATATCCATTTTTCCATCGAGTTTCTAACAAATTCAACAACTTATAAACAATTCACGGCGAAAATCATTTGCGGACTCGGTTCCCCCAACCGTTTCATTGAAGACATCCGCACATTTGCATCAACGGCAGGCATCCAAATAGCAGGATCCATTATCCGTCCCGATCACGACAGACGTTTTCCACAAATCGTTCAGGCAGAACTCTCGCAAGGCAACGACATCATTATTTCACAGAAAGACGCGAGCCGTTTACCCCAGGCACTCCTTTCCCACCCAAAACTCCACGTTGCCATCCAAAAAACCGAAGTTTCAGACAAAATTCTACAGGAATTGTCCTTATAAAGGAACACCTAATACAACATTCTTCGTAAATAATTGAAAACTTTCCCGTTTTTTATTGTATTTTTAAAAAGCAAGAACTAGGGAGAGAAAGTATGAATTTGCGTCAGCGTTTTGCCGAACTTCTTCAGATCATCACCAAGGACATTCCAGAAAGAGAATACTATGTACAGCTGGGTTTCCTCACCGCACTGATTCAGGAACCGTTCTACCTCTATGGCCGCCCAGGCTGTGGAAGTTCCCTCTTTATCCGCAGAATTTCAAGCGCATTCAAGGACGCGAAGATTTTAAAGCTCGGCAAAAAGCAAAGACAGCTTCCCGACAACATCAACGACTTCAACCTGATTATCTTTGACAACTTCTCGCCCACCGATGAGCAGAGCAAGAATAACCTCCAGATCGTCATCCATGACCACGAGAAAAACTCCATCATCATTTCGGGCGACCAGAAGCCGGAATCCGCACTGAGCAGGTCCGAAGTAAGCGACCAGGTGACGCTTACGATCATGCTCCCCGACAGCATTTCTTCCGATGCGCTCTGCAAGTTACTCCAGCTCCACGGCACCGACAGCAACGTCACCGTGCCCCCGTCAGTTGCCATTAGCGCCGAAGAACAGTCCGAATGGATTCAGGCCCTCAGCAAGGTGACACTTTCCCCGAACACGCTCGCCGTCATCGGCAAGGTCGCAGAGACCTGCGAAAAGAACTGCGTCTACGTGCCCATCCGCAGGTGGCTTGCCCTTTCGAACATGATCAAGGCCATCGCATTCCTCAACGGCCGCGCCGAGACAAAGCTTATCGACACGTTCTTCCTCGGAACATCCATCTGGGGGCGCAGCGCATCGAACACAGCCATTTCCGAAAGCTACAAGCAGATTCTCAAGGAGCAATTATACAAGAACACGCCGAGCCTCCTTGAAACGCCTTATGACGCAAACGGCCTGCTTATGCGCGTCAACCACCTCGTCCACAGTTCCAACAACCTTTACGAAACCAAACCGTTCAACGGCGAAAAGTGCCTCGCCTACCGCATCACGATCGCAGGCGAATCCGTACCGCTTTACGCGCCGCTCAAGTACATCGAAACCGACATTAACTTCAACCCGTACAACGAACTCCGCCAAGTTGAAAAGCGCGTCGTCTGCAACTATCACGGCACTTCAAACTGCACCATTTCTATCGACCCGCAAGTCCGCACCAGCGGGCTGCGCAGTTCCGTCAACCAGTCCAATTCTACTTGCACCAAGTTCGAAGAATTCGGAACGCTCCCAACATACATCCTGAGAGAGAACGCTCCTGAAATCATCGAAGAAAAGAAAGTCCTTCGCGATACACTTAGCGCTGAAATCAAGGAATCCATGGACCGCGAAACGGCAAACCTCGTCGCATTGCGCAACACATATAAATTATTCAACGAATCAAAGGACGATCTTTTCTGCTTTACACAGATGTTCAACGCCGTCCAGAACGATATCAAGGCGCAGTTCGACAACACGGCAAATATCATCAAGACCATCAAGATGGCAAGTGAAGTCATCTCGTCTTTACCAAGCAACATGCTCAAGACCCCGAATCTGGTCGGCAAGCCGCAAAATAAGCCCCAGGCTCCACAAGCAACGCAAACCGCACAGTCCTCCAGTGCCGAAAAATAACGTATATTGAGGGCGTGAACTTAATTCTCCTCTGGGCGAGTATAGCCTTCATCTGGCTGATATGCATCTGCATGACCAAAAAAGGTCGTGCAGTTATTCGTATTCTCTGGAGGAGCATCAAGGTAAAGCTTGTTATCATTGCATGCGCTTTGGGCATTGCGGCAATCACGACCGCATACGCGACGCACCCCGAAGAAGAGCCGCGTCCCACCATCAACGAGCAGGCCGAATACCAAAAGTACACCACGTCCGCAATTCAAAAACTTTGCGATCGGGGCGAACTCATCATCGACATGAACTGCGATCTCGACAGCGCCGCCGCAGAACTCGCCTACATCCTCCCCACAGTCATCAACAACTACAATCTCGTCGTCACGCGCCCCACAACGCCGATTCTCGAAAAAATCAAGGACACATTGCAGATAAAGATGATCGGCTACAAGAAATTCAGGAACAGGGGAATCCGCCTCACAAAAGCCCTACAGCGCGATCTCGGAATCCGCTACGATATCGAAATCATTTCCGAAGACACGGAGCACACGCTGAAAATCACATACAACGGAAAGCGCTGGGATAGTGAGCACCTCTGCAATCTCCCCATCCTTGAAGCATGCCTCCGTGAACGCACGGACCCAGCAGTCCTCATGTCCATCATCCACCACACTTCCGGATTCCAGATGAACTACCAGGGCAAAAACAATACGTCTGGATTACTCGCGCTCAATACAGGCAAAGGGTTAGAACAAATTGACATAGGCGCCCGCCGACTCAAAAGAATTCTCGCGACATCGCCCACGCTTGCCGATGCCATCGCACAGTTCTATCCCGATGCAGAACACCGCAACAGATTTGAGAACTGGCGCAAGGACCCGCAAAAGCATTACTGGGTCGGGCAAGTCCTCACAGACATTCAATATTACCGTAGCAACGGCATGACGCTCACCAAGCGCAAAAGAGTGGAATAAACTTGTCATTCCTGCCACCGAGCTCTTTGATCACTTAGTGCTTTAGCACTTATGTGAGCATGATCCGCGTATGGGGAGGGCATCTCCCTTCTACGAACTAATGACTAAAGACTATTAACTAGTCCAGCTTATACTTGTCTTTCGCGGCCTCGAGTTCGGCACTCGCCTTTTCCCAGGCGGCGTAAAGTTCTTCGGTCAGCTTCTTGTTTTCGTCCATGTCTTTTGCAATGGACGTAATCGCATTGCCGTCGCCAGATTCCGAGGCGGCCACAAGCTTTGCTTCAAGTTCACCGCCGAGAGCTTCTGCCTTCGCGATTTCCGCTTCGAGACGCGCGGTCTCTTTTTCGAGCGGCTTGATGACCTTGCTGCGTTCGGCAATGTAGTCTGCTCGCGCCCTGCGGTCTTCCTTGGTGCGCGGCGTCGAACTCACAGGCTTGTCGTCCGTGACGTCGATATTCGAGACCTTGATGTTTGCGGAGTTCGCGCCGCCCGGCTTCTTTTCAGAAGCCCAGCCAACCTTTTCAAGGAAGTCCGCGTAAGTGCCTTCGAAGATACGGCACTTACCACCGTCGAAGACGATGAGGCGCGTCGCAAAGGCATGCAGCAGTTCTTCATCATGCGTCACGACAAGTGCGGTACCATCGTAATCTTCGAGCGCATCGATCAAGCTCTCAATGCTTTCCATGTCCAAGTGGTTCGTCGGTTCGTCAAGCAAAAGCATGTTGCTTTCGTTCGCCAAAATCTTACCCAAAAGCACACGGCTGCGTTCACCACCCGAAAGCACCTTCACCTTCTTCATGGCAGTATCGCCGCTGAACATCATCACGCCCGCGAGGCTACGCGCACGGCTCTTCTGCGACACATCTGCAATCGCACTTGCAATTTCTTCTTCGACCGTATTTTCAAGATTCAGACGGTTGATATTCGTCTGTCCAAAGTAATTTATCTTGAGGTTCGGGTTGTAATTGATTGTACCCTGGGTCGGTTCAAATTCTTTCGCAATCAAGTTCAAGAGCGTCGTTTTACCGCGACCGTTCGGGCCGATAATCGCAATGCGGTCGCCCTTGAACACTTCCAACTCGAGATCCGAAATCAGCTCCGGACCGTAGCCGTTTTCGTTCTTGTACGCAAAATGGAGTCCATGGATTTGCAACATGCGCTTGCCCGGGAATTCCGCATTCTTGAAATTGAAATCCAGGTTGCGTTCATGTGAGAGGCGCTCGCCCGTCGCAAGCTTTGCCGCAGCCTTGATCTTTGACTGCACCATCGCCGCCTTCGCCGCCTTGTAACGGAAACGTTCAATAACCTTTTCAAGCTGTTCCTTTTTGCGCTGCTCGTTTTCTTGCGTGCGCATTGCCACTTCTTCTTCTTCGGCAATCGTCTCGCGCAACTTTTCGACCGTCCCCTTGACCTTGCGCATCTTGTGGCGGTGAATCCCCACCGTGTGCGTACAGACCTCGTCCATAAAATGGTGGTCATGCGTAATCAAGAGCACTTCGCCCTTCCACGCGCGCAAAAAGCGACTGAGCCAACGCATAGAAACAATGTCCAAGTAGTTCGTCGGTTCGTCAAGCAAAAGCATGTCCGGTTCCGACGCCAAGACCTTCGCCAAATTCAGACGGATCTGGAAGCCGCCCGACAAAAGCATCGGGTCTTTCTGCATGCTCTCTTCGTCAAAGCCAAGACCAAAGAGAATCGCCTCGACCTTGTGTTCTTCGAGCCAGCCGTCCTCATTCACCTTGAGCACGCTGCACGCCTCTTCGTGAACCGTCGGGTGCGTGAACTTGATGTGCTGCTGCAAATAGCCAATCGTATAGCCCTTCGGGATGTCGATGTTACCGCCATCGAGACATTCCTGCCCGAGAATCATCTTGAAAAGGGTCGATTTGCCGCAACCATTGCGACCTACAAGACCGACGCGTTCATGGTCGGCAACAAGCATGCTAGCGCCGTCCAAAAGGACCTGCATGCCAAAAGACTTAGAGACGTTCTGAATTTGAATCACGAAACCAAAGATAAAAAAAAGCGACCCCCAAGCCAATGGGAGTCGCTCCTAAACTCAATAGAGCGAGATTACTTCCAGTCGAGAACTTCGCGGTTCCAGGAAACCGGAGAACCCGTCATGATCAGTTTCTTATCAAAGCCGCTGCCATTGCTCATCTGCTTTGCAATAAAGCCAGACTTGTACATGGTAGCCTTCTTGCCGTCCTTGTTCTTACCATCATAGACAATGTCAAATCCGACCCATCTGTAAAGGACAAAGCCGAAGAAGTTTCTGCGGTATTCCCAAGAGTCGCTCGTGATGATGAGCTTCTTCACCTTGTAGCCCTTCACGAGAGCCTTGAGTTCCTTTTCAATCTTCGGACCCTTCCAAGTCTGCTTCGGGAGATCAGCCATCTTGACCGGAGTCGGGCCACGCTTGATAGCTTCCTGGACTTCTTCAATCGGAGACTTGCCCACGATTTCCTTGAAGTCAGTCACTTCAACTTCGTAGAACTTTTCCGGGAAAGCAACGCCCTTGTAAACACCCTGGTCGATATAGCCGTATCCTTCCGGCACATAGAAGAACTTGCCACCCTTCTTGTAAACGAAAGCCATCGCAAAAGCGTTCTTGTCGTTGTACTTTATGATAGAACCAAAGCGGTAAGCGCGCACGAACTCGCTTTCACCCTGTTCCTTGTCCGACGGGCCAATCCAGCGGGACTTGAGGTTTCTGATGTCGTTGTCCTTCGTGATCATGTAGACTTCAGCCGGCAATTCGCCTTCGAGCATCGTCTTGGTGGTATCGTCAATCTTCTTCGGATCCCAGTCATACACGAGAGCCTTCGGGGTGTTCGGGGTCGGGCCATCGACAACCGGCTTGCCAAAGCACTTCACGCACTTTGCAACATGATCCTTCCAGAAAACAACGTTGCTATCGGCGTCCCTGTAAAGCACGTCGTAGTTCAAGACATCCGGTTCGCGTTCTTCGGCAAGTTCATCCGTGTGGATGAACACCTTGATGATGCCCTTTTCCTTGTTGTCCTTCCAATGGTAGAAAACGCGTTCGAGGTAACGGTTCGAAATATCGGCGCCTACCGGGAGTTCGCTTCTAGCCATCGTCGGCTTGTCAGAAGCAGGGGCCAAAGCGGCATCGGCAGGGACATCATCCTGAGCATTCGCCATCGAGAAGGCGAAAAGTCCTGCTGCAAGAGTCTTGAAAATCAGTTTCATTCCATTCAACCTTGCGGGTTCCAAGTGTTAGCGACATTTCTAGCGAACCCACATTTGCCAGAAATGCGTATTTTTACGACAATGTAAATAAAAGTGATACATTTGGCAACAAATTATCACGAAATTACTACAAAAAACTTCAAATTTTCAATAGACCTTCAACATCTATCAACACCCTTTGTAAATAAAATCCCAGCACAAAGAAAGCCTTGCGCGTAACCCGTTAAGTTTCAAGGAGTTACTTTACGCAAGGCTTATTCTTAAGCTGTTGATAAATTGTGGTTATTTCTTTTCGCGGCGGCGAACACCCAAGTTGAACGTTTCATCGGACTTTCCAACAACCTTGGCGTCCTCAAAAATCTTGAACTTGAGCTTCACAATATAAACGCCTGTACCAACCCAGCGCCCTTTATTGGTATGCGCATCCCACATCATAAAGATATTTCCCGGCTTATCCACACAGTCTGTCTCGAAAACATCCTTATCGTTGCAGGCGACAATTCCGCTCTGTTTATTGATAAACTGCCCAAGCGTCGAGAAGTATTCCACTTCCCACTTGATCTTGGCCTTTGCAAGCACAACTTCTCTAGGCTCATCGGAATTCAGCAAAAGCGTTTTACCGACTTCGCTCAGGTCATACTTGATAAGTTCGCCAGGGAACCCCTTTTCGGCAATGATATCTTCGATCTTCTTCGACACATCGACTCGGACTGGCGTAACATCGTTCTTATGAGGCCACTTTTCCAGCGTCCAGTCTTGAGGATCCAGAACCACAACGCCCGGAGTTTCAACATCCACGCGCTGTTCACCTTCAATACGGCGCCACGGATTGTTCTCATGCGGCACATTGCCGTTCAAGTCCTGCAACACTCCAGGAATCAGGCGCACCATAAAGCCCACTTCCGGCAATACCGTATAGTCGGTCTTCTGGAAAAGCACTTCATAATAATTGCTGCTCCTGCTCGGCGAAACAGCCGCTATGGACAAACGCGACGGGTCCACCAATTCACCTGCCTTATCCTTAAACTCAAGGAACGGCACACCGTTCAAAAGGTTTGCCTGAGCGGCTTCGCTAAGGTATACCGTAAGTTTGCTCACACTATTAGACATAGGCTTCACAATCGGCTTTTCCAAAAGAATCGCGCCCATGCGGTCTTCAATTCCAAGCCCATCCAGGCTAAGCTGCGTCATCTGCCCAGTTTCTTTATCCATATAGGTGTAATGATACCTGAAGGAACCCTGATAAAGTTCCTTAGATCCACCCGTAAAGAGTATATCCTGCAAGCTATCAGCAAAAATGGCGAGACTCTTTTCGCTATCCTTTAGTTCAGCAACACTTTGCGCAGAGGCGATAGTACGCCAGTCATCGCTACCAAAGGACCACGCAATCGTATCCGGGACCGTCTCATCAAAGGCCTTGTTGAACACAATAGAAATGCTATCAAGCACACCGTCGCCATTGCGGTCGAACGCTTCGCCGAGATTTGCAAACGGAACCGGCGGCTCCTTGAAGTGGATGTACTTCCACGAAATCACATTCGACACACCGCTTCCAGAAACTTCAAAGCTAGCGTTCGTCACCGAGGAATCCCCAACAACATAGAACTTGGCCATTCCCGTCGAATCCGTAATGATCTTATCCACCCTCTGCTTCTTCTCGTTCAAGAAAGAAATCGGGAACGAAGTCGTGAGATCCAGAACGGTAAAGCAGTCCTTACAAAGGTTTGCAATATAGAACACGCCAACCTGCAACGGCACCGTATCAGGGTACGCCACATGCGTAAGGAGCGTGTCGAAAGCACTTCCGTCAAACGGAAGCCCACGCAAGGTAATGCCAGTCGGGTCTAAGGTCTTGACAGAATCCGAACCGTCAAACACATCGATAAACGCAATATCCGGAAGCGGATATGCCGGCACGGAGAAATAAACTTCACTAGACTGGGTCGGGTCGCTCGCCAGCGAGAACTGCAACATGTAGGATCCCGGCGCCAAGGAACGCTTCCTCACAATTTCCACCGTGTCAATCACAAATCCCGCCATGTTCGCGTCAATGTTGATGCCCGCAATCGTTCCAGGCAAAAGTTCCATACCTGTTGCCGGAATCCTTTCATCATCGCCAAACAACGTAAACGAAGACTGCGCAGGCATCGTATCAATTTTCGACGTGCTCGACACATCGCAACTGATCGATTCATCCATCAATAGCTGCAAAATGGTGTACTTGATCGTTCCATTGGTCGTCTTCTCTTCAACCGGGTAATACGTCTTTTGCGTCTGCAAGTTAATCGACGTGCGCATCTTAAAGTTCGAGCCGGTCGCATTGCGTTCCGAGAAGAAGATATGGAACGGGTATTCACGGCCTTCAATCAACTTGAGCGACGGATCATTTTTGCCAATCGTATCCAAGTTCACGCCACCTTCAACAGGGCTATGGCAACCGCCGATATCGACGACAAGGCGGTTGTTGATAAACACCCACACATCATCATCGCCACGGAATTCAAAGTACTGCCCCTTCACATACCTGAACTGCGCAGAAACCTTCATCGCAAAGCTGTAATTGTGCTTACAGCCCTGGACATCCCAGTCAAACTTCGGATTCAGAACCGTCTTGGCAGAATCGAGGTAACGCAAGTCGTCAATCGGGTAGAATCCCGGATTGATCGTATCGTTGCAATCGCCTTCCTCGTTCGTAAAGTCGGCCTGCCAAAAGCCTTCTTCATCCAGCGAGAGGCTGATGTCACGGCAAACGCCGTTCTTGTATTCCTTGCCAGCCGCATCATGCGCCACAACCTGTGGAACAAACCACTTCTCTATTTCGTGCGCCGCCGAGCACTGCGACCACGGATAGACAAGGGAATCCACACGCACGGGAGCACCATTCACAAGCGTATCCTGCACCATGCCAGGCACATGGCCACCGCACGTCTTAAACTCCGTCAGTTCTCCATTCTGGTCACGGCCAACAACAGTCGTATATTCATTACCACCATAGATGCCGCCAAAATCAACGTCTATGCTATCGTCATGCGATTCGCCGGCCCAGTCAAGAACAAGTGCCGAAATCTTGAGCGACGGGCAAATACCAAGAATTCCCGGATAGCGTACCGTATCCTTCGGTTCATAGCGCTGTTTCGGATTCGGGTAAACCCAGACGGTATCGTAATACGCCATCAAGGAATCCAGAGAGACAAGGGAATCCAGCTCATCATTTTCCGGCACAATGCCCTTGCCGCCATAACGTTCCATGCCAAAGGTCTGCTTAAAGTAAACCTTCCAGTCCGTCGCATGCTTGTAAACCGTACCCGTGTACCAGCCACAAGTATCCGCAAGAGGCCCCATCTTGATGACATCGTTCGTAGACTCAATGATCATGGACGGCGACTGATTTTCCCACGGGCTCTTCAAGCGGATTACCTTGGGTTCCGGCGGATAAAATACCAGGTCAAGCGTTTCGAGCGAAGTCGAGGTGTACATCCATGTCTCATAAATACCTGTCGGGAAAAGTTCGCCTGCACGTGGGCGCGACATTTCCGGGAAATACGGATGTTGCGGCCAGTCGTTCTTTCCGCGTAAAATCTGCACGAAAGTTCCCTGAGAATTCCACTGCGAAGAGCCAACCGTAGAATCGGCAAAATCGATATGGCGCCAGTACTTGTATTCGCCTTCGGCACTGAGTCCCGTCGGTTCATTCAGGATATTGTTATCGATCTTGATAAAGAATGTGCTATCACGGAATGTCGTGTTCGTACGCCACGGGTGGTAAACATGCAAACGGCGAGTCGGGTCAAAGCATTCACCAAGAGTTCCGATCTTTACATCGGCTACAGGTCCAGCAACAGTACCGTCCACAAAAATCGTATCCTGAGCCTGCAAGGCTGCCGTAAAGTCAATCACCGAATCGCGATTCACCGGAATAACATACCACGGAGCCTTATAGCGTGTAAAATGGGCGACCTTAATGTGATTCGTCTTCATCATGTCAGGCGTAATCGCCCCATAGAACCAACCGCATTTATCCTTGTCGCCCTCTTTAAAGCGCATCAGCACCGAATCCGCGCCAAAGACCATCTGCGGCAGCACCTTGTTGCCCCACGGACTCTTGAACCAGACAATCTTTGAACCCGGAGCCATGAACGACTTGGTATAGGACTTGTCGGCCGTATCCGTATAAAGCCAGATTTCCGATTCCGTGCCAAAAAACGCAGTTATCTTCGTCTTTCCGCCCTCAGTCCAGGATACGCAATTGTTGTTATTGTAATTGTAGTCGTCGGTATTCGGGCATGCCTTGAATTCAAAATCCTGCCAGTCCTGGAAATCAGCAACAGTCTTCCCGGCCCAGGTATAGACATACCAGTCATCGCCCTCGCTCTTCATCATCGTCTTGGACATAGCGCCAAAACCCGGATTGTAATCCGTCACGCCACCGGTAATATGCGGAATGTAACTTGAAGCCGTTGCGTCGTTACGGAACGGGGACTGTAGATGAATCGTCAAATCCGCCCATGCAGAAACAGTCAACAGCAATGAGGCGACAATACCCAAACAACCGTGTTTCATTCAACACCCTCTTTATTCTACCCACACTTTAGTTAAAAAATATATTCAAGAGTTAAAAAATCAAAACACAATAAGGAAAAAAAAGCAAAAAAGCCCACCGCATGGGTGGACTTCGATCCGAAAGGCAATTTTATAATTACCTTATAATCTTTGCGCCGCCCTTTTTGCCAGAACCGCTCCTGTACTTTTCATTGCGGCGGACACCGAATGTGAACGTTTCCTCGCCCTTGCCCACGATTTCCGTGTCAGAGAAAATCTTGAACTTGAACTTCGCAATATACACACCCGTGCCGACAAGGCGCTTCTTTTCGCTCATTGCATCCCATTCAAAGAACATATTGCCCGCGTTGGTAATGCAATCCGTTCCAAAAATATCCTTGTCGTTGCAAGCGAACACGCCCTTGACCCAGTTCACGTACTGACCCAGGCTCGAGAAAAATTCAATATCCCAGCTGACCTTGACCTTGCTCAGGATTTCTTCCCTAGAAGCCTTATCCTCACCGAGCAACATCGTCGTCGCAAAGTCATCCAGCTTGAACTTCACCAAGACTCCAGGCAAGCCGCGTTCTTCGATAATCTCCTTAAGAGTCAAGCCCTCATCGACGCGAACAGGCATAACGTCATTGGTGTCACCCGGCCACGGATTTTCTTCAAACATACCTGGCCAGATCGTCACGACCTTCGGACGTTCCGTCTGCAACGGCTGTTCACCTTCAATTCGTCTCCACGGATTCTTCTTATGCGGAGTATTACCGCTCTTGTCCGGCAATAGTCCAGGAATCAAGCGGATCTTGAAACCGACTTCAGGAACAATGAAGCCTTCTGCTTTCTGGAACAGCAATTCGTAGTAATCACTTTCGTTCACCGGAGTGACGGACACAAGCTTATACTTTGACGGGTCAACAAACTTATCGTCCTTGTCTCTAAGTTCAAACATCTGGACTGTCTGAATCGCAGAAATGTCGCAGGCTTCCGAAAGCTTTATGGTCACCTTGACAAAATTGTCCGAAGGAATCTTGAGCATCGGCTTTTCAAGGATGATGGCGCCAATCTTATCCAGGATTTTCGTAATCATCATGTCCGACACCTGAGTCGAAGCCATCGCCAAGTCCTGATAAATGTACTGATAGACAAAACTACCTTCCATTATGTTCTTCGCAGCGCCTGTCAAAACGGTATCGACCAGGCGATCGGCAGTAATGGCCACCGTCGAATCATTTTTTATAAAAGGTTGAATGGAATCCATCGAGTATGGGTGCATCACGCTACTGCCAAAGCTCCAGGCTACAGAATCCAGTTCATGCGTCTTAAAGGCGTCATATTCAAAAGGAACATAGATGCTATCAGGAATGCCATCGCCATCACGGTCGTAAATGCCGCCCGTCTTGGCAAGAGGCATTTCAGGATCCTTAAAGCTAATGTTATCCCACTTGAGCGAATTTTTAACACCGCTTACGCCAATCACGGCAAACGATTCACCGCTCATCGCAGCTTCGCCAATCACGTAGAAATGGGCAAAACCATTTTCATCCGTTTCTATGGTATTGATGGACATGCCGTCATCGTTATAGAACATCAAGTACGGATTGCTGGGCTTCAAGTCCAGAACAACAGAGCATTCGCCGCAAACTTCACCCATATAGGTGACCACAATCTCAATGTTCGCCATTTCAGGGTAACGCACATGAGTCATCAAGGTATCGTTGACACCCGGCTGAATCGTTTCGCCTCTTAAGGTCTTGTTGGTCGGGTCGAAAGTCTTGAGCTTGCCGGCATTGCCATTGAACACATCGACAAACGCAATTTCCGGTGTTTCGAACTCAGGAACCGTAAATTCATACGATTCGTTCATCGCCATATCCGATTCGAGGAAATAATACAACGTGTACTTACCTGGACTCAGCGAACGGAGCTTGACAATTTCATCAATGTTGATCTCAAAACTGGACCTGTCTTCGTGAATGATGATTCCACCAAAATTGAGACCGACACTCAGCTTCTTTGCATCCGCCAAAGATCCGCCATCGAGATAGAATTCGGACGGTGCATCGACAGTATCAACCTGAGCCTTGGCATGCGGATCGCAGCTAATCGCTTCCGCATCCATCTTTAACCTGAGGACACCCGTCACATCATTCTTTTTCGATTCATCAATGAATTCAAGGTAGGTATTCTGCTTCTGCAAGTTGATGGACGTACGCATCTTGAAATTCGAACCCGTCGCATTGCGTTCCGCATAGAAAATATGGAACGGATATTCACGGCCTTCCTTCAGGGCCATGCTCGGTTCGTTCTGGCCAATCGTATCAAGATTTACAGCGCCTTCCACTTTTTCGTGAATGCCGCCAATATCCACGACAAGCCTGTTATTGATATAGACCCACACGTCATCGTCGCCACGGAATTCGAAGTACTGGCCTTTCACGTACTTGAAGGTCGCAGAAACAGCCATCGCATAGCTATAGTTGTGCTTGCAGGTATCTTTCTTCCATACACCTTCAGAAGCCCAGTTCACATAGCCTTCAACATCCCAGTCAAATTTCGGGTTTTTAACCGTCTGTGCAGAATCGAGATACCTGAAGTCATCCAGCGGGAAGAATCCCGGACTCACAGGATCATTGCAGTCACCGGACTCGTTCGTATAATCGGCATACCAGAACCCTTCATCGTCAAGCTGAAGTTCGATATCCTTACAAACGGAGTTCGTGTATTCCTTGCCAGCCACTTTTGCAACAACCTGCGGCTTAAACCACTTGTCGATTTCATGACCCGCAGCGCACTTGTCCCACGGATAGCTTGCGGAATCCACTCGAGCCGGGTAGCCATCCACAAGAGTGCTCTTCACCATGCCCGAAATCTTTTCTCCCGTATTGCAGGTAGAATCTCTGCCAACGGCAGTATACTTGTTGCCACTATGGGTATGCCCAAAATCAATATCAATGCTGTCGTGATAACTTTCACCAGCCCAGTCCAGAAGCATCGCAGAAATCTTCATGCTCGGGCATTCACCCAGACGCCCAACAGGGTACTTTGCAGAAGCTTCAGGAACACTATAGCTCTTGCCGGAAGGATAGACCCATGCCGTATCCCGCTTGGTCAGCAAAGAATCCAGATTCAGGAGGACATCAATATCATCGCCTTCTCTGACAATCCCTTCCATCGAGTATTTTTCAAGCCCAAAGCTCTGCTTGAAATAGACCTTCCAGTCGGCGGCATGCTTATAGTAAACGCCTTCGAACCAGCCGCACGTATCCTTCGAGAATGCAGACATTCTCACGATATCGTTATTCGCATCGACAACAAAAGACGTCGGCGTATTCTTCCACGGGCTTAAGAGGCGCACGACCTTGCGTTCAAGCGGAGCATGCGACACATCAACATCTTCCATCGTAGAACTAGCAAAGAACCAGGCTTCATAAACGCCCGGCGGGAAAAGATCGCTCACCTTTGGACGCTTATTATCGCTGAAATAAACAGCCCTCTTATTCTCCTTAAAGCTTCTGATAATCTGGAGCTTAGCGTCATCAGACTTCCAGGCCGCAGAAGAAGCTATGGGATCCGAGAAACTCATAGAAAGCCAATACTTATAGTCCTTGTCGAAAGAAAGCGGGACCAGTGCCGGGCCAGCGACTTTGCCATCGGTACCCGCTACAGAATCTTGCCAGACACCATCGATAGTCACGTAAACCGAGCTATCGCGATAGACGCTATTATTGCGCCAGGGGTTATAAATATGCAAGGTACGGCTATTGTCAAAGCACTCACCGGGCGTACCGGCCTTATTGCTAACGGAAGGCGTTGCCAAAGTACCGTCAACGTAGACAGTATCTTTCTTTAGCGCATTTTCCAGGTCAATAATCTGCTTTTTGTCTTCAGGAACAGACATCCAGGGTGCATTGAAACGATTAAAGTGCGCCGTATGCAGCACATATTTCTTATAAAGTGCTGGAGTAACAGCGCCATAGAACCATCCGCATTTATCAGGATCTTCCGAAGGATGCAACAAGACAGTATCTTGTTCAAAGATCATCTGCGGAAGAGCTTTATTGCCCCACGGACTCTTGAACCAGACAATCTTTGATTCCAGAGAAGCATAAGACTTCGTAACCTTTCCCGAAGTCGTATCCACGTAAATCCAGGCTTCCTTACTTCCATCAAAAAAATCACGGACATTAAAATTAACGCCATCGCCCAAATCGACACAAACAGAAGTTTGGGCTGGACATCCTACAATACTAAAGGAATCTGATGCTTTATAATCAGAAAGCGATCCCTTCAAAGTAAAGGAATACCGCATGTCGTTTTCCTGCTGCATCATGGTAGGAGACCCAGTAGGTGATACATCAGGTTTTCCAGAATTAAGAAGAAGATGAGGAATAAATGTTATGTCTGCATCTCTGAATTTTGACTGTATGTGAACAGTCAAATCAGCAAAAGCAGAAGACGCAACTGCGCCTATAATACAAAAAGCTAAATCCAGGTGTCGCATAAAAACACTCACTCTTAGGTTATTCCACACCCTATTCGTAAAATACATCATTTTAATGTAAAAAAACAAAAATATTAAAAAAAAATTATTTCTTTTTGTCAAAAATTATGTATAGGAATCCCTTTTCGAAAATAGCGAAATGAAAAATCCCAAAAATGAGAAAAATTCCCCATCAAAAAAAATATTGGATGTAAAAAAGAGAACAAAGTAATATGAAAGGCCCAGGAATTTCACGATTTACATACAAGCGCAATTATAGGGGATCCGGGGAGCGCCAGGAAGAACGCACTTGCACCGGACCGCAGCTTCAGGACGTGCATGCCGTCCCGGGACGTGCAAGGCGATGCCGGACCGGAGTCCGCCATGGCAGTGCCGAAAACGGGATCCGCATAAGCCGCGGGCGGCACAGAACGAAAAAGCCCCCTCGGTCGTTTGTTCGACCAAGGGGGCGTGAATCCAGCGGCGACCTACTCTCCCGGACCCGAGGGCCAGGTACCATCGGCGAT